>JAMOOA010000160.1 GCA_027066255.1 Candidatus Altimarinota bacterium
ATTTTCTATGGATTCTTCCTGCCATTATCGTTATATGGCTAGTATATACCTCATACCTGTCTTTTTATTCAGCAGTGTGACTCGTGGTAGTGTATCATTTTGGAGTAGTGTATTTTATTATATCATTCTGATAGATTGAAAAATCAGGGAAAAGTAAATGCTAACTAGAATAGTTACTTAATAAGTAAAAATTATGCCTAAGAAAACACCAGAATATCTCATGTATTTCCTCGAAGATTGTCTTCAAGGAAATACAGACTTTTCTATACGCAGTATGTTCTGAGGATATGGAGTATATAAAAATGGAAAGATTTTCGCTATCTATGGATTTGAAGATATTTATATGAAAGTAGGGGAGAATAACATTAGAGATTATAAGAAATATGATTCTAAAATATTTGGATATGAGAAAAAATGAAAAACAGCAACTATTTCTTATTACACACTTCCAGAAGAAATAATGGAAGATAGAGAAGAGCTAGACGTATGGATAGAAAAGAGCTTAGAGGTTCAGACGACAACGAAAGTAAAGAAAAAGAAAACAAAAGAGTCACTCACACTTGATAAAAAAATACTCGAAGCACTTCTGGAAATTCCTGATGGAAAAGTTACAACCTACCAAGTTCTTGCTGATACATTTTGAGTTCATTCTCGAAGAATAGCATCGGTCATGAAGTACAATAATTTTCCAGAAAAATACCCTTGCTACAAGGTTATTTCTCATTCCCGAAAGGTTTGATGATACTCAGCTCTTGATGGAGTAGATACAAAGATATCCATGTTAAAAAATGACGGAATCAAAATAATAAATGGAAAAATAGAAAAAGAATTTATTTATACATACTGAAATTAACATGAACAAGGCAACACCAACTTTTTCACTCAAAGATCAATTGTTTAATAAAGAAAAAGTAGAGTATATTTCATGACTTATACAGAAATCATATCCTGATTTTTCACAGTGAGATTTTATAGAAGAAGTTGTTTTGAAATTTCCTGATTTAGAACTCAAACAAAGAATTACTCATATCTCAAATATGTTTCAGAAGTATCTTCCAGATAACTTTGAAGACTCTGTAAATATACTTTTGAAATCTCTTCCAAAAAAAGAAGAAAATGGAACGCTCGATAATAACTTTGGAGATTTTATATTTTGCCCGTATTCATTCTTTGTTGCTGAATACTGATGCAATAAAAAGTCTCTCGATTTTTCACTGGATGCCTTAGAGAAAATTACTTCAAGTTTCTCTTGTGAAGATGCTATTAGGTATTTTTTTAATGCCTTTGAGGGTGAAACATTTGAGAAGATGTTAGAGTGGAGCACATCGAAAAATTATCATGTAAGAAGGCTTTCAAGCGAAGGAAGTAGAAAAAAACTTCCTTGGTGTCAAAACATCAATCTCGACTATAAAAAGACAATCCAAATCCTTGGTAGCCTATATACAGATGAATCGAGATATGTCACGAGAAGTGTAGCAAATCATCTCAATGATATTTCAAAAATAGATCCAAGATTTGTAGTGAAAACGCTTGTAAGGTGGAAAGAATCCTGAAAATCAAAAGATATAGACTATATTATTTCTCATTCCACCAGAACCCTTGTGAAACTCTGAGATAGTGAAACTCTGAGACTTCTTTGATACTCTCCAAATCCAAAAATAGAAGTAAAGAATCTAAAAATAAAAAATCAGAGCATAAAAATAGGGGAGAGTCTTGAGTTTTCTTTTACTATTATTTGAAAAATCAAAGAGAACCTCATCATTGATTATAAAATACACTTTGTTTGAAAGAACGGAAAATTGCTCCCAAAAGTGTTTAAGATAAAAAGACCAAAGTTTGAGAAAGATATAAAGATATCAAAAAAACATCCACTCAGGATGATGACCACAAAAGCCTTGTATGAGTGAGAACATTTTGTAGAGATAATGATAAATGGAAAGAGTTTTGGGAAACATGGCTTTGAACTCAAATTCTAATAATCTAAATTAATCCCGAAATCAATATTTCCACTGTAATCTCCTCCAGCTTGCTGACTCTGAATAAGCGCTCAAAGTTTGAGATTGTAGGTATAAGTATTTTTATTTCCATCAGTATTGATACTTCCAGTTTGAGTAGCTATGTTTTGATTTGCTCCCATGGTAGATAAGCTTGAGCTAAAAGGGGAGAGGTCGTACCCATATCAGATAGATCCGTCCCAGTTTGGAATACTTTCTCCTCCATACAGAGGAAGAGAGGTAGTATTCATATATACATCAAACCCAGCTCCAACAGTTTTTACGGTAACGGTTACCGTATCTGAAAAGGTTTCAGTTATCTCATTAACAGTTCCTATATCGATACTTCCAGTGGAGATAATAAATTCAGGAATATCAATATAGAAATCAGCTTGCACGCTATTACTCGTGTTCCCAGCTCTGTCATCTATAGAAAATGTGTACCTGTACTTTCCAAAAGAGAGATTACTTGTAGGGTATGTTGCCCCAGTACTTCATACGGTTCCTGCAGATAAACTAGAAATGGTAACATCGTTCCATACAGATCATAGAGAATCCCATTTTTCGAGAAGTATAGAATCGGCAGTTGTGTCTATATCAGTACTTCCTGTGTGAGTATCATTGTACTCAAAAGAAAGAGTATGGTTTCCTCATGGGAGGAGACTCCCAGTTCCAGGACTAAACGAAGTAACAGTAGGATTGGTCTCATCCTTTACTTTTGCGAGAATAGTTTGAGTATCTACTAAACTATTACAGTGACTATCCCTTGCTTCTATAAGAACTTCGTAGATACCATTTGTGTCACTATCGGTAAAATTGAGAGGGTCTTTTCCAGTTATAAAATTTAGATCTCCAGTAACAGAATCGATAATAAAATCAGCCGCATCTGTTCCTCCTATGATACTATAGGTGAGAGTATTTGTCTCCCAGAATTGCCCAGAAGACTTATCAAAAGCAATAGAAGAAGCGATCTCATTTGTATGATTCCTATCTGCACCAGGACCATCTTCATCAATTGTTGCAAATACTTGACTGGTAGTTACTTGCGCTCAGCCAGTATGAATTTGTGTGTATCAACCATTTCCTCCATCTTCTCAAAGCTGTGAAACGAGAACCGTTTGTGGTACAGAACTAAAAGCGCTTCCGAAAGTAATAGGATTTCCTCACCCTGTTATCGAAGCAATGGAATCGGTACTACGAACAGCATCAAAAACAGTCCCATCTATCAGACTGTAGTTTCAAGGGTCTATTGCAAAATAATCAAGATCTTCACTTCCATGAGTACAACTATTGAATGATCTCTGAAGAACCGTTCCCATTTTTGAAATAGTTGGTTCACTTTGCCTCGTTCCATCGTCTCCATTGACTCATGATACAGTCCAAGTACTGTCATTTTCTGTAGAAATAGTATGAAGAACGACAGGAGGGGCAGTAAAGCTTGAGAGGAAATTTACAACTTGAGGAGTGGGGGTAGAGTTGGCATTACATGCAACGGCACTTGTGGTTTTTGATCATGCTTCAAATATAAGCCCTCATCATAAATCATAACTTCCAGAACTCATAACGATAAAATCTACATTTGTAGATATAGCACCAATAGTAGAGTTATAGTTATCAACATGAACTTCAAACCCAGTGCTGGTTTTATTCCTGACCCTAGGAGCTCTTTGGATTTCTCCATTAACATCTTGTCTATGGGAAACAACAACAGAGGGGCTACACATTTCATAGGTATTCACTGAAAGCCAAGAATTTCCACTAAGTGTTGCTTTTCCGTACTCTCATATAACATTAAAAGCCGTATCTGTAGCAACAATAGTAGCAACATCCGTAGCTCCAGAAAGTATGTCGAGATTTACGGTAGCTGCTCAACTATATGATGTAATTATTGGGGCATCATTGAGTGAACCAGTTCCAATAGCAGGAGGAGCTCATGGATCTATCCAATCAACTTTTGCGAGAGTAGATCATGTGTTTCCTGAAGAGTCTTGAAACTCAAAGGTAAATGTTCCGTTACTTGTAAATATATAATCTGTAGATCAACTATTGTTTGTAATCGTAATACTCTCAGATTCATTTTCGAGAGTAGCCGTAACATCGCTTGAAGTAGTGACAGCAGGAAGGTAGCTCACACTTGCTATAGGTTTTTGAGTATCAGCAGGACATCAGCTCACATTTACTGACCATTTTTCTCATAAGTAACACTCTACATCTTTTCTATTTGTGCTACTGACAGCACTTTCATAATAGACCATTTCAGCCATTCATCCATCATAATACGCATTATTTCTTGCCCCATTTTCGGTTGGAGCCTCAGAACCATCACCGACAAAACCGAACCTCGTAGATTGTCATACTCCTATCTGGCTTCCAGGAGCTTCAAGGTTACTACTAAATTGGGTTGTTCCATCTATAGTGATGATAGTATCATTAGTGAGACTATTATCATAAGATGCGCAGGCTACATGCCATGCATTGTCGTTTATACCTACCCCACTGACATTTATATCTTGGATTCACCCAGCATCATAACTGAGTCCTACTCCATCTCATCTACTATAAAAATTGAACCATTCACTTCTATCAAAATCAAGAAAGGCCCAGTTTCCAGAGAGAGAGGTATTTGTATTTGTTGTCTTGAAAACGGTACAAACAAGGAGTCCATCCATTGGGGCAGCACTTGTATAGTTTAAACTTTGGAGATAGAAATAGTCACTGGAGCCATTAAAATCCATTTCATCGGTGAGTATATTTGCTTGATTTGCTCCAGTATTTTGTTTTGCATGATATCCATTTCCAGATTTATCATTCCACTGAGAAACATTCCCACTTGTTTGAGTGATAGTAGTGTCATCACTTGCATCTAACCAAAGAGTTAGTCCTCAGGTGAAAGGAAGGTCAGGAGCAATATCATATATTATCTCATCAGAGATGTACAGAGTATTAGATGAAGGGTTTTCAAATTCTCCATATACTATTTTTCCACCTTCACTTCACGTAAGCGTCCATGATTTAGTTGCAGAATAAGTTTCCCAACTGGCACTGTCTCTTTCTGCTGGAGTATTTCAAAAACGCATTCGATTGACTCCGGTTAGTTCATTACTCAGAGTTACACTACTGGTTGCTGTTGTATTTGCATCTGAATTAATGGTAAAATATCCTTTTATTCCTATCGTGTTTACATAGGTTGCATTTGCATTAAAAAGCACAAATACAGAACTTTGCCCAAACTGAAAAAATATCAACACAAAAATACTCACTTTTTTAAAAGCGTTGAGTATAAGTGATATGATAATATTTTTTTTCATGTATTCTAATAATCTAAATTAATCCCGAAATCAATATTTCCACTGTAATCTCCTCCAGCTTGCTGACTCTGAATAAGCGCTCAAAGTTTGAGATTGTAGGTATAAGTATTTTTATT
>JAMOOA010000161.1 GCA_027066255.1 Candidatus Altimarinota bacterium
CAAACATAGTAAGGAGGTTGCAATCATAGCAGAGGCAATAGGGAGAGAACTTGGAGTAGACCAAAAGCTTCTGAGGGTTGGATGACTTTTACATGATATAGGAAAAGCTCTTGATCATGATATAGAAGGGACGCATCCAGAGATAGGAGCAAAACTCGGTCGTAAGTATGGCCTAAAAGAAGAAATAGTAGACATGATAGAAAATCATCATGGAGAACAGTTCTCTATCAGTATATATGCTGCTATCGTTCAAGTTGCTGATGCAATTAGTTCTGTGAGACCAGGAGCACGTAGAGAGGCTATAGAACAGTACCTCAAGAGAGTTCAGGAGATGGAAGCACTTGTACAGAGCTTTACGTGAGTAGACAAGGCATATGCACTCTCTGCTGGTCGTGAAGTACGTGTTTTTGTAAACGCTGAAAGCACTTCAGATCTTGAAGCACAAGAGACAGCCAAAGAAATCGCTCAAGGAATACAGGATAACCTTCAGTATCCAGGAGAAGTAAAAGTCTCTCTTATTAGAGAAATGAGAGTTGTGGAGTATGCAAAATAAATCTTTAAATTAAAAACTATGTACAACGGAAATGACCTCAAAGTAGGGAAAAAATTTATCATGGATGGGGCTCCTTTTGAGATAATGAACTATGCTCAAAAAGTTATGGGAAGAGGGGGTTCTATTATTAATATCAAGGCAAAGAATCTCGTCTCAGGGGGAACTATCGCAAAAACTATATCAGATACCGACAAGTTTGCACCAGCTGATATAGCTATGAAGAGCTATGATTATCTCTATAATGATGGGGAAAATTATTACTTCATGTCTCAAGAAACTTTCGATCAGATACACCTCGAGAAAAAGAGTCTTGATGGAGCTGAACTCTTTCTCAACGATGGAGACAAAGTAAAACTTCAGGAATTTAACGGAGTTGCTATCAATATAAATCTTGAACCAAGTTGTTCATTGGAAGTTACAGAGACTCCTCCAGGAGAGAAGGGAGATACAGCAACAGGAGGGAAAAAACCAGCAACTCTTTCGACAGGATTGGTTATCCAAGTTCCTCTCTTTATCAAAGTAGGGGAGATAATTAAAGTAGACACGAGGACAAAAGAATACTTAGGGAGAGCCTAAATTTAAGGGTATTTCAAATCTCCTATATATAAATTATTGTTTTTCAGTCATTATCTCTATATTTAGGTGCCTTTTTTGTTGTAAATCTCCTTTAAAATGCTTTGCTTTTTTGCTGAGAATTTATAAGATAGTTCATAGGTTTTATCCTCTATTTACTTGATTTTGTATCCATTTTTTGGTTTTGAAATATTTGGACTTAGTATAGAAATATACACTTTTGGTATCACTATTGCTTGTTGCTTCTTTCTTTTCCTGTGGATTTTGAGACGTGTTTCACAACGTTTTGGGTATGATTTTTCATTTTTTCTCAGTAATATTGTCTGGTATGTTCTTTCAGTATTTATATTTTCCCGTTTGTTTTTTGTGATTAGCAGATGGAGCGATATGAAGTTTATCAAGGATCCATTTGAGTTTTTTATCATGAGTAACTACAACTTCTCTCTCTTTTGAGCGTTGTTTGGTTTCTTTTTGATAACACTTATAAATACAAAACTTGAAAAGACTCATATCTCTAAATACATAGATGGGATAGTCCTCTCTTTTTTCTTTGTTTTGTGAGTCTGATACATAGGAGCGCTTCTATGAGGGCAAGTATATGGGAGAGAAACAACTTTCGGGATAGAGATACTTTATGGTCATCCGTTTAGCCTTGTTCCCTATCAGGTGCCTATATTTCCTCTTCCGATAGTGTATGCTATATGTTCTTTCTTGATTTTCTGTGGACTCTATATTATGTCTCTTTTTATTCATATTCGCTGACTTTTGGGGTATTTGGGGCTCCTTATATTTTCAGCTCTTACACTCATACTTGAATCATTTAGTGGAAAATACGATATTGTTTCTTCACAACTCCCATTCAATATGAACCAGCTTTTTGCCCTCATACTTGCTGCAGTATCCCTCTATCAACTCTATAAGATATATGTTTCAGATAATAGTTCAAGTGAAATAGTGTGAATTAAAAGCTAAACATATGAGGTACTTGAACCTGTATTTGATTCTTGTACTTGTCAGTTTCCTTGTTGGTATATTCACTACGAACATTCTCGAGACCGGAGCACTATCATTCATGGTGCTTTTATTTTTCTCTTGTATATTTTTATGAATTTCTGTATATATATGACAATATAGACACGTTGTATTTCCTCTATTTATAGGGTATATATTCGGAATTTTCTTGTCATTATGGACACTTTCTTTTGTACAAGAAAACCTTAGTATTATAGAACCTCTGACTTTTTTTCCACAAAAAATAGAAGTAACAATTATAGATATCTATAGGAAGAATGACTTTTCTGTCGACTATGTTTGAGTAGTATCAAGTATAGGTGATGTAGGTATATCAGAAAATAGTATAAAAACGATTGTTCGTATTCCTGCGAACTTTTCTCTCGATCTCGGAGATACTATCTCCTATACATCGAGGATATATATGATAGAAAGTTTTGATGGATTTGAATATAAAAAATACATGATTTCACGAGGAATATACTTTCGTTCTTATGGAAATACTTTTGAGAGAATCTCATCAAAGAACATACATCCTCTTTTCTTAAAACTGCATCATACGAGAAAGTATCTTCTAGAACAACTTGATGATCTCTATCCAAAGGAAGAAAAAATATTTCTTTGAGGAATATTGCTGTGAGCACGAGAGGATATTCCTCCCGATCTTAAAACAGATTTTAATAATTCAGGATTGACGCATTTTATTGCTGTAAGTGGCTTTAACATAACTATCTTGATCATATTTTTTGGATACTTGTTTCAGTATTTCCCTTTGACGCTTCGTACGATTCTTATCATCACTTCTATACTACTCTTCATGGTTTTAGTATGATTTTCAGCTCCGGTTATTAGGGCTGGAGTGATGGGGATTATCGGATATCTGATTCTGGTGTCAGGTCGAAAAGCAGAAAGCTTAACAATAGTACTTATAACAGCTGCCTGTATGGTTACTGTTTCTCCACTCAGTCTTAACTATGATGTAAGTTTCCACTTGAGTTTTCTCGCTGTTATAGGAATAGTCTATACCCAGGGATTTCTCAAGAAATGGTTTTCTTTTCTTCCCGAAACGTTTGCTATTAGAGAAGCGTTTATCTTGACGATAGCAGCTCTGAGTTTCACTCTTCCGATTATGGTGTTTAATTTCTGACAAGTCTCTCTTCTGGCTCCTTTGGCAAATATTGCGGTAACTTGGACGATACCTTTGGCCATGCTTTTAGGATTTCTATCACTTATAGCTTATATCATATATCCACCACTTGGGTATATCATTGCATTTTTCGATTGGGTTTTACTCAAATATGACATTATGATGGTGCACTTCTTTGGAAATATCCAGTGGGCACTTCTGCAAGTAGATTTGTGAGAATATGCTGTGTATATCGAGATACTATATTTTATACTTCTTACTTTTTTGATAGTATATTTTGGACAAAAAAAGAAAGCAGTTTAAACTGCTTTCTTTGGAGATTCCTTTTGTTCTGGTCATATATCAAGTTCTCATGACTCAAATACATCACCTTCTACAGGCTTTCCATCTTTGAGACCTGTAAGTTCAGCCATTTCGTTTATTATACTTTGTTTCCTCTTTTCTAGAATCTTGAGTTTTGCATCATTTTTTTGAGTTGTAGCTTCTTGTAGTTCGTTTTCAAGTTCTCCTGCCTGTTTCTTGAGCTTGGCTATTCTTTTTGTTCTATATTTCGAGAGTATTCACTTTGCGAGTTTTCATTCATTTGCGTAAGCAAGATGATAGAGATTGTCTATTCCCTCCATTTGTTTTGAGACATCTTTTGAATCTATATTCCTCATTGCTACTTTATAGGTTTCACTCGATGTATTTATATTCTTTACCTCACTCAGTATTTCAGACTTTGTTGAAAGTATAGCAATACTTAAATCTTGTTCTACGTCAAATTTTCATTCCTTATCTGGGAATTTGAGATAGTTTTTTCAGATAACATTGAGGACCTCACTATTATCTAAATCTATCCCCTGCATATAATCCCTTCCTTCCAAATCTTTTATATCACTACTAAACTCTTTCAGGTTTTTCTCATCACTTTTTTCTCACTTTATGTTTGATATATATCATTCTATTATTTTCCTGTCTTGTGTCTCAAGTCCCTCAATAGCATTAAAATCTAGTTTTCCATCGTTTTCTTTTACATGTGTTTGTATTTGGGTGAGAGTTTCTTTAGATATTTGTCATGTTTCAGAAAGTCTCTTGATGATAGGAAGGTATTTGTTTTCTTGGAATTCTACTTTTTCGGAGGCATCTTGGTTCTCTAAGCTTTTAGTGTTTCTTGGAGTAGGAGAATTCTCCTCGAAAGAAGCTACTTGAACAGGCTCTTTGTCAGGACTTACAAAAGGCTTCATTCCGAGAGCCTTGCGAGTAGAATCTTGGAGTTTAGAGAAGTCTATATCTCACTTTGCATTATAAGCTTGATCTGCTCTTCTGTTTGCTTCGGCTGCTTCAAGTGATTCTGGTGGAATAAAGCTCATAATTTTTTTATAAAAAATACTCTCTATAAATCGTATCATATAGAGAGTATTTGTGCAAATGTAGGAACTAGTATTTTGATTTCAAAGAGAAAACCTAATTTCTATCTTTAGAGGAAGAGGTCTTAAATCCTTTTATCATTAACCAAAAAGCCAAGAAGAATTCATTGAGAATCATTGGGAGTATAAGTATTCCTAGAAATGGAGAATCAAAACCAAGGCCTCCTAAGAGGATGAGCGTAGCGAGCATTACTGTGGCGATTATTCCCCAGATAGAAATAAACCTTGGGACAATCTGTGTACGATATAATAATATATAGAGGAGAAGAGCTCCAAAAAGAAAGAAGTGTATATGAATATATTCATATATCATATTTCTATAGGGCTCTAGCTGGGGAATGAGAATAAATATCCCTCCAATAATCATAAGTATTCCTTCCACTCCTCTTGATGCTATATATGCGTAGTTTATCTTTTTATTCTCTGCTGTATCAAAAAATGGGAATAATAGTAAAGGTATAGCTAGTACAGCGAGGCCACTGAGGATATCTGTAATGATTCCTAGTCGTATATTACCTGTAATAGTGTAGGTGAGCATACTGTAGGCTACCAGAATAGATATCCCAATAAATATAGCTCTTTGTTTATTTGATATAGGGAGATTCATTTGTAGGGATTATTTTTTATAAAAAACTATACTTCAAACCCTTTTGGAATCATCTTTTCTCTCCAAGCAGTAGCTCTTTCATAGACTCCTGCTATTTCGAGAAGCTCTTGTTCGTGCATTCTGGGAGCGAGAAGTTGTATTCCTACGGGAAGTGCCTCTGCTTTGGATTCTTCACTTTGAGCGAAACCACAGGGAAGACTCATCCCTGGAAGACCAGCAAGAGACGCTGGTATTGTATAAGCATCTGCGAGATACATCTTGAGAGGATCTTCGGATTTATCACCTATCTTCCATGCAACACTTGGACTCACAGGAGAAACGATGATATCTACCTCCTTGAAGGCTTTTTCAAAGTCTTCGATGATGAGAGTACGTATCTGAGAAGCTTTTTTGTAATAGGCATCATAAAATCCTGCTGAGAGTACGTAACTTCCGAGAATACTTCTTCTGATAGCTTCGTCTCCGAGTCATTCACCTCTGTTATTGAGATAGAGTTCTTCGAGTCACTCGCGAGGAACCTCAGAATTGTGACCATATCTGATACCGTCAAGTCTTGCGAGGTTGGTTGATACTTCGGCTGGAACGATGATATAATAGGCTGCAATTGCGTATTTTGTCATAGGGAGAGAGACTTCGATTATTTCAGCTCCGAGTTCTTTGAGTTTTTCTATAGCTTCTTCTATGGATTTTCTTACCCCATCATCGAGACCTTCTTCGAAGTATTCTTTTGGTATTCCTATTTTCTTTCACTTGAGATCCTGAGTATTCCAGATTTTTGAATCAATAGTGTCTTTTCCTGGGATAGTTGTTTGCTCAAGAGCATCTTCTCCGTTCATAATTTCATAGAGAAGAGCTGCATCTTCAACGGTTCTGGTTATAGTTCCAGGACAGTCGAAACTGGAAGCCATCGGCATTACTCCATAACGACTATTTCTTCCATATCCAGGACGAAACCCTACCACTCCACACATACTTGCTGGTTGTCTCAGACTTCCACCTGTATCTGTTCCGAGTGCTGCAGGACAGAGTCACGCAGCAACTGCTGCAGCCGAGCCAGAGCTAGATCAACCAGGAATTCTCCCAGTTCCATGAGGATTTATAGTATTTCAGAAGGCTGAATTTTCTCCTGAACTTCCCATAGCGAACTCGTCCATATTGAGCTTTCAGAGACTATTTATACCAGCCTCGTTGAGTCGAGATATGACCGTTGCATCATAGGGAGGAACAAAGTTTTCGAGCATTTTTGAAGCTCCACTTGTTGGAATTCACTTTTCGCAATAGATATCTTTTATTCCAAGAGGTATTCCCGCGAGCGGACTCCCCTCTTTTTCTTCAAAATCTTTGAGTCAGATATTGAGAAATGCTCAAATTTCTTTGTTGTATTTTTCATTTCTTTGAAGGAAGTAATCCCAGACTTCTTTGGAAGAGACTTTTTTTTCTTTGATGAGTGTGAGTATTTCTTTGATACTCTTAAATGCAAGGTCCATGGTATATTATATTCTTAGATGGTAGGTACTTTAGAGAAGTATATAAAAAAAATAAAAATCCAAAAGGGAATCTTTTGGATTTTTAAGATGATATTTGAAGATTATTTTTCTTCCTTCTTTGGAGCTTCTTCTTTTGCGGCTACTTTCTCAGTTTTTACCTCTTCCTTTACTTCAGGAGTTGCTACTTCAGTTTTCACTTCTTCCACTTTTGGAGCTTCTTCTTTTTTAGGTACTTCTGGTATAATTGGAAGTGGTTTTTCAGCATTGAGTTCTTCTTTGCTACGTTTTACTTCTTTGAGCCTTGCAGCTTTCCCTGTAAGTTCTCTGATAAATTTGATTGATTTTCTTCTGACTTTGAATTGTCTGAGTACATCAATCTTGTCGATAGTAGGAGAATGTATAGCAAATACTTTTTCTACTCCAAATGCTCCTATTTTTCTTCTTACCGTCATAGTAAGCTCAAGTTCTGATTTTCCAGCAACCTTGATAACGATCCCTTTATATCTCTGGATTCTTTCCTTTCCCCCTTCACTGATTTTTTGGTGAACTTCTACCTCCATCCCTGTTTTGATTTGAGGTCTTCCTTTCTGGAGGAAGCTAGCCTGAGCCTTTCTTACTATATCTATATTTG
>JAMOOA010000162.1 GCA_027066255.1 Candidatus Altimarinota bacterium
TACTTTCAAGTCAACACCTAGCGCGTCCTTATATCCTTTTTTATCTGCAAACCAAGATGATTTCCAGTTGAGGATATATGGGATTCTAAATGCTATTGGGTGTACTTTATGTCACATTGGACGAAAAATTAATAATTAATATGTTGTATCTGCTTTGTGTATTATTTCACTTGGAGTTCAAGGACAATGTTTGATGTCCTTTTGAGAATTGGATGCATTCTCCCCCTTGATACAGGTCTCCCTCTCTTGTATACAATACCTTTAGTAATAATAAGTGTATCAAGAAACAAGTCTGCTGACTTCTGCTTGTCATTATGCTCTGCGTTCTTCATTGCAGAGAAAAGAAGTTTGTAGAGTATCTTTGCTCCTTTCTTTGGTGCAAATTTCAAGAAACTGAGAGCTTCTTCTACTTTTTTACCTCTTACCACTTCAGCTATTACTCTGAGTTTCTTTGGTGATATTCTAATATTTTTTCCGTAAGATTTCATATGTATCTATATAAGTATTTTTTTAATATAAGTTCTATTATCTGTTTCCAGAATGTCCTCTAAACGTTCTCGTCATTGCAAACTCTCCAAGCTTGTGTCCTACCATATCTTCTGTTACAAAAACAGGGAAGTGAGCTTTTCCATTGTGAACACCAAATGTGTGTCCTACAAAATCTGGAATAACTGTGCAATTTCTTGCCCAAGTTTTGATAACTGTTTTTTTACCAGCCTCGTTAAGTTTCATAACTTTTTTGAGGAGTCTTTCGTAAATATATGGTCATTTCTTTAAACTTCTTGTCATAAGAGGGTTCTATTAAGTTAAATTATTCGCAAGTGAACGATTACATCATGAGCTTTCCTTTCCTTGTTTTGAGTATCCATCTTTTGGTTGTCTTCTTTCTGCTTCTTGTCTTCTTTCCGAGAGCTATTTTTCCCCAAGGGGTTTTTGGTGCTTTCATACCGATAGGAGATCTTCCTTCTCAACCACCATGTGGATGATCTACAGGATTCATAGCCTTTCATCTTACTGTTGGTCTTTTTCCCATCCATCTACTTCTTCCAGCTTTCCCTATCACTACTTGATTGTGGTCAGTGTTTGATACTTGACCGAGAGTTGCATAGCATTTTTTATGTACCAGTCTGATTTCACTTGAAGGCATTTTTATTTGCGTATACTCTCCTTCTTGAGAAACGATAGTTGCAACGGAACCAGCTGATCTTACACTTGATGCTCCTTGTCCAACGATAAGTTCAACATTGTATACCTCAAGTCCTACTGGGATATTTCCAACCTCCATTCTATTTCCAGAAATAAGTGTTGCCTTTTCGTCTGTAATAATCTTGTCCCCTACTTTCATAGTAGAGTGAGCGACTACATATCTCCTTTCTCCATCTTTGTAACATACAAGAGCTATGTAAGCTGTCCTATATGGGTCATATTCTATCGTTTCTACTTTTGCTTCTATACTCTTTTTATCAGTATAAAAGAAATCAACGAGTCTATACTTTTGAGCATGCCCTCCCCCTTGATGTCTGATAGTAAGTCTCCCCGTGTTATTTCTTCCTGCGTGTCTCTTGAGTTTTATAGTCAGAGCTTTATGTGGTTTTGAAGTTGTAAGTTCCTCAAAAGCATTTACGCTCATTCCTCTTCTTCCGGGAGTTGTTGGTTTAAACTTTTTAATAGCCACTTGTAGTCAATTTAGAAAATTAATAATCGCTTTGGAATGTTTAATATTACTTTGTTAGAGTAAAGTCTATAGAATCTTTTTTATTTTTCAGTGTTATATATGCTTTTTTTGTTGTTCTCTTTCTGAGTTGCATTCCTTTCTTTTTTCCGTACTTAAACTTTTCTCTGGTATTCAAAATATTCACATCAGCCACTTCTACTCCATAGAGTTCCAGAATAGCTTTTTTTACATCTATCTTCGTTGCATCAGGAGCTACTTCAAATCCATATGCATTTTTATGCAATTGCATATTTGAAGTCTTCTCTGTGATTATCGGTTTTAGGAGTATTCTGTACAGTCTCATAATAGTTTTTCTTATTTATAATTATTTCGCAAAAGCATTTACCTTCTCTAGAGAACTCTTGAGTAAAACAAGTGTTTTAAACTTCAAGAGGTCTGCAATATTAAGGTAACTCACCTGAATAGTTTTAATCTTAGGAAGGTTTGCAGCTGATTTTTCAAGTATTTCATTTTTTTCTGGGAGAGCCAGAAGAGCTGTTTTTTCATATGGGAGACTTGCAAACACATCTGCCATATCTTTTGTTTTTATTGCCTTCAACTTGATATCATCAAGTATCAGAAGTTCTTTGTTCTTTACTTTTGCAGAGAGAACAGAGAACAGAGCTCTTTGTCTTTCTTTTTTATTCATAGAAATACTAAAGTTTGTAGTATTTCTTGGTCCAAAAGCGACTCCACCTTTTTTTCTAATAGGAGATCTATTTGATCCCATTCTTGCACGACCTGTTCCTTTTTGTCTGTATATCTTTCTCGTTGATCCTCTTCTCTCTCCTCTTGTCTTTGTGTGAGCAATATTGAGTCTCGCGTTTGCAAGTTGATATACAAGAGCTCTATGTACGAGATCTTCGTTGATTTCAATCTTGAAGACAGCATCGTTTAAATCTGCTTGTCCTGCTTCTTTTCATTTTTGGTCGAATACTTTCGTTTTCATCTTTTCTAAATGTTAATTAAAAAACTATACTTACCAGAGAGTTTCTTGCTCCTGGAATAGGTCCTCTCAGACCAAGAATTCTTGCGTCTTTGTTTACTATTTCTACTGGAACTTCTCTGAGTGTGACTGTGTCAACACCGTGATGTCCATGCATCTTCTTTCCTTTATGGGTTCTTACTGGTTTTCTATTACCGATAGAACCGAGAGCTCTGTGGAATTTTGAACCATGAGTTGCTGGTCCACCGTGGAAGTTATGTTTCTTCATAGCCCCTGTAAACCCTCTTCATTTTGAAACACTAGTAATTTGTACTGACTCAACTCCTTCGAGGAGATCAAGTGTTACATCGTTTCCTACTGCAAACTTATCCATATCAGATTCAGCTACTTCAAATTCTCTTATTATAGAGAATCCTCCTTTTGCAAGGCCTGTTTTTCCTTTTTTTACTATCATCTTGTCATCCGTAGCACAGATACCTACAGCTACAGCCTGGTATCCGTCTTTCTCAATTGTTTTATGCCCTACTACTTTCATAGCTGGGATTTCCAAAAGAGTTACAGGCACAAACCTATTACCTTTGATGACTCTCGTCATTTCTATTTTCTTTGCTAGTATTCAAGCCATTTTGTTATACTATTTTATGTAAAATTAAAGTTAGAGGTTAAACTTATTTTGGCGAGCAAAACAGTTTAACATAACCTCTTCTAGATTTCCTTTGTATTGATGGAAATATCCTAAAGCCAGCGTATCTTATGAAAAAGAAATACTTTGTCAAAAGATTTTTTCTAGTTTTTAAAAGGAGTTCGTTTTTAGTCCTAAAACTTAACCAGCTATGGAAATAATCTCCTATATTGTATTTTTAAAATATTGAAAGATTCTGTACATAGCTAAACTGTCTTGACCACAGTATAAAAGTAAGTCTTTGAGAATATCTTCTTTCTCAACTTCTTCTATATTTCATGTAAGATGCCTTTGAGCACTTTCATTGCCTCCAGTCCATTTGAAATACTCATAGTATCATAACTCATAGTTGTTACTGCAGGAAGTACAAATTTGATAGAACTCGATCCTTGAAATTTATGAGAATAGTAAAATCATTTTTTGGGAATATCCATGAGATCAAAAGTATTCTCTATTATTTTCTGGAAACTCTCGGCAAACTGGGGAAAAGTCTCTATAATTTCTTTATTTCGTGTATTTTCAAAAGTTTTATACCATACTATAAAGCTTGAATTTTCTATATCGCTTCCTATATCCTTCAAGAATTCTTCTATCAAATCCTTATAATTTCAAGATATAACTTTCTCTTGCTCTGAATAAACGGCATTTTCATTATCGGATACCTCCAGAATCCTGACCTTTTTTACATCTGAGATGCTCTCGAGGATTCATCAAAAGTGTTCTATCTTTCCATCCTCATATACTTTATGAAGACTATATTGCACTACTACTTGCTGGTATGGGGATGTTCCATCAAATAAAGGAACAGGGACAGAAACGGTTTCATAATCATAAAAGCAAAGAGGATAGGTAAGTTCTGATAAACAGTTCTCGATCTCTTGCACACCAAAACTCCAAACCGTTTTCAAGCTTGTTTACAAATGATTCAAAATTTACATTTAGGGATTGTACATCTTCGTGTTTCATAGTTTTTATCTCTTACTTGAATAATTTAAAATTCAATATTATTACCTTCAATACTCCTTGCTATTTTCGTAAATTTTTTACAGATTTATTGCTTAATAAATTTTGTAATTGTTTATTTGCTTCATTACATAATGTATTAAATCTTTCTTTTTCACTCACTCATTGCTCTATTAGTAAAGAGTTTAAGTATTCTAAGTTACTTAAAACAAGTAATTTATGAATATTTGCATAATCTCTTATATTTTTCTTTTTAGAATTCACTCAGGTTTCTTCTCTCCATATTTTATTTGTCTTTCAAAAAACTGCTATATTCAGCATATCAGCTTCACTCGCATACTTGATTCACTGCTTTACTTTATTATCTATTTTTCAATCTATGAGATTATCTTTGATTGCATCAGTATGAAGTTTATAGTTTACTTTTGATAGTATTCGATTTACATTCCATTCAGGCTCTAGTCTCTTTTGTTCTATCTCTTTGAGTCTTTGAAACTCTTTGATTAAATATAGCTTGAACTCAACGGAAATCCAACTTGCAAATTCAAAAGCTATATCTTTATGAGCATAAGTCCCCCCATTGTTTCAAGATTTAGATATTATTCAAATAGCATTCACTGAATCTATCCATTTTTTGGGTGATAAAACAAAGGATCTTTCTCCTGCATGATTTTCAAACTGGTGGAATTCCACCAGTTTGAATCCATTATTATTCATCTGCTCCCAAATTCACAAAAATTGAATCGTAAATTTTGTTCGTATCCAGTTTTTTATAACATCAGCTGGGAACTCCGGATTCTTTTCCTTTGCTATATCTGTTAAACAAATATAGTCCTCTCCATTTACATCTAGTGTTCTAATCGTATTTCAAGATACTTTTAATATTTCTGACATAGTTTTATCTCTTACTAGAATAATTTGGTTTATTTCTCGAAATATATCAGTTCAATCCTTCTCCACATTCTGCAAGATTCTTCATAGTATCAACAGCAGAGCTTCCTGCACTTGCATTTGTATATGTGTAGACTCTTCCAGATGCAAATTCTACGGTAATGCTATCACTTCCTATTTCATAAGAAATAATATTTGAGTCTCCTCAGAGGTTTTTGTATGGTGTCATAATGATTTATTTATATACTAAAGTATATTTACTGTATATATATTTATGGTAATTGCAAGTATATTACATATACTATAAGAATAGATGTATTGGATTATATAAAAGTCAAGTTAATATTATTGTTTTTGTCAAAAATAGTATATAATGTATATAACAGAAGTAAGTCCTCATGTGTGAGACTCCGTAGGTTTCTCTATATAGCACATGGGGCTTTTTGTGTTTAAAAAAGAGAATTCTCTTCTATTATTTTAGATTTTAAGATATTATAGTACTCTTCATCTCCATGCTCATGTTTCCTAAAGATAGCCCAACTACAAGCATCAACAACCTGTAAACACTTTTCCTCTGTTGGGGTCTTAATTTCTACTTTTAGATTTATTCATTTGTCTCCATTTTCTCTCTCAAGGTAGTTTTTAAAATTTTCGTTTAAAAATTTATTTGTTTCTCTACGAGAAGCCACGAGCGTTATATCTCGACTAGCTAAGAGTTTTTTTGTGATAATTCTATCTATTAGGATGTTTGTGATATAATTATACAAAACATGTTTTTCATCTTGAAGTCGTGTATATACTTTCTTCTTATTCAAATATATACTCATTACTGAAACATTTTTTCCCTTTAGGAGGTTAAATAATTTTGTTTTTATTTTAGGATGTTCCTTATAACAATGTAAAGTTCAACAATGCCTCTTAACTTCTACCTTTGAAAAACTTGAGAATATCTTCTTTATAATTTTTTCAACTGGCCTTTTATCTTCAACAAATAAAAAAGTAACGACAAAATACTGACTTGTTTTTTCGTTATCAAAGTTAAATCATAAACATCAGCTTTCATCAAGATAAATATAGGACATTTTTTTTATTTTATTAAAGTATTTAAGGCTATAATGATACTACTAATACTTGCTCCATTTCACAAGATACTAAAAATATCAACTATATTACTTTTATACTACTTATTTCTATTTTTAGTTTTTCTAATTTATCTATCATAATTTTATCAATTAATTCCTAAAACAACCTCTCTCTCCTCCTTATTTAACCCATACAAATCAAACACCATTTCATCTATTTCCTTATCACACGCATCAATCTTGTTTTTCAGATTTAAACACTCTGTTTTATACGCATCAAAGTATTCTTCCCACTCGTCTTGGTCTTTGAGAGTCAGAGTAATCTTTTTTTTCTTCAGTTCTTTCAGAAACTCTTCAAAGCTGAGTTCATAAAACTTCTGCAAGTTCTTCGAGAGTTTCTCCAGTTCAAAAGTTCCCGAAACTCTCTTCAGGAATTTCTGAGTTTTTTCACCAAGTTTCTTATTGTTCTCCAACATAAAATCTGCTTTTTCTATGAATGGTTTTTGTTCTGAAAGAGAAATATTTTTTATTGGAAACTTTGAGGAAAATTGCTTATTAGATGCATAAAATCAACCTGCTAAAAATATACTAATTTTAGAAAGTATAAAACTTAATAATGATGAATTTAATAAACATAGAAAATACTTATAACTCTCTCAAAATTCTTCTTTCAAAATAACCCCATTTACTCAAACATTTTTCATTGC
>JAMOOA010000163.1 GCA_027066255.1 Candidatus Altimarinota bacterium
CTTGCCCTTTTTTTCTTCTTTCTTCTTTCATATGTTTTTATAAAAATATAGACACTATACTAACAACTATTTTAAATTTGACAAAAAATAATTTTAGATACAATTGGCATACTTTAGATATTTTTAGTCTGTTAAGGAGATAGAAAAACATGATATACGCAACAAAAAAAGATGGAGAATCAAACGAGAAACTCGTTTTAAGATATAAGAAGCTTTTTTTTCAGTCTCGTCTCATTACGAAACTTAAAAAAGAAAGATATGCAATTCCAAAAATTAAGAAAAGAAAGAAGAGAGAAATGGCAATTGTGAGAACACATTATAGAATGCTTAATTCAAAAGTGTACTTCTAATCAATTTATAAAAAATCCCTCCAGTAATGGTAGGGATTTTTTATTGCTTCTTTTTTCAATCCCGGTACTATTTTCTATATCTACTTACACATAGTTTCATGTTTAAAAAAATAGTTGGTTTGTGATTTTCCTCTAAAGGAAAAAACAAAAAAGACGTTAAGAAATATATTGATAATCTGGTTGAATCAGGAGCAGGGGAGTTTTTTACTGGATACAATCCAACTTATTGGTCAGATAAGTTTGGTTTTGAAGTTAGTCCAAATGGGAGATTTGCTGAACATGAGCAGATTACAGACATAGAAACGCTCAAGGAAGTGATAGAAGTGGTACATTTGCATAGCCTTGAGATATTTGCAAACCTCAATGCGTGGTACTATACGGATGAAACCTTTCCTCTTATATTGAGAATGATAGAAGAGTTTGAGAAACTTTGAATAGATGGAATTATCTGTGGAAACATAGGAATACTGGAACATCTCAAAAAGGTCTGATATAAAGGTAAGATCAATATATCTACAATACTAGCAGTATATAACTCTGAGGCAATACGTTTTCTTCTTGAGAACTATGATATCAATAAGATTATCTTGAGTCGTGAAGTCACCTTGAAGGAGATAGAGTATCTCGTCACAACTTTTCCTGATACAGATTTTGAAGTATTTGGAGAAGGAGATTTTTGTCGTTATAACAATGGGTTGTGTTATGCTGAACATAAATATTGAGCAAAAGATATCTGTACTATAGTTGTCAATGACTTAGTGTATAAGAAACGTTTTCGTGCCGACTTCAAAAGAATTCTTTCAGATGAATCAGGAGACAATCTCTCAAAGGTAGAGATGTTTGATGATGACTATGAAGATGTATTTGAGAAAATAGGAAATACCCTTGAGAAGCTTACATTAGAACTTGGGGAAGTATCGGAACTTCAAGAACAACTCTTAAAATTGCTCTATACCTCTCGTACTCGCATAGATCTCTTTTTCGATGGAATGAAGCCTATGACGGATGAGAAAAATAAAAGAATACTAATTTTTCTCAAAGGGCTCAAGTACATACTCGAAAACATAGAAGATATCCCAGAAGATAGGAAACAAGCATTAGAAAAACTCAAAATAGAGATGACAAACTCTATCCAAAACTGAATACAACATCTTAAGAAATCTATACAATTAAAATGATGACTCCCAAAGCTTGTAGCTCAGGAGCTTGCGAGTTTTTATGCAAAAGGAGATAATCTCAATCTCTATAGTTACCTTTTCTTCTCACGTTTCCCCAATATCAATACAGTAAAGTTTCCCACTCGTGGCAGAGATTATGGAGAAAAAATAAAGCTTATCGAAGAGACTCTTCAAAAAGGCAAAATAAAACCCGAGTTAATCGATAGAGGAATTAGTATGGAACGTACACACTATGATCTCACCTATCTCTTTGGAGATAAACTTTGGTTTCGCAAATTGTTAGAGAATAATTAAAAAAAAGAAGCTGAAAAGCTTCTTTTTTTTAATATCAATTAGAACTTACCCTCTTTTAATTTCTTTCATTTTGAGGACTTCGTGTTTTCTTGTCTTTGGATTGTACTTCCTAAGACTTGGCCCTTTTTTCCCAGTTCCTGAAGTTTCAAACTTTCTTTTGTTGATGTTTGTTGTGTGCACCATATTCCCAGTTTCTGTCGAGTAGAATGCTACATATGTTCTTTTTCCTTTTGCCATAATCGTTCAATATATAATAAATGCGTGAGAAGTATATAAGTATTTCGAGAAATGCAAAATTTTTAATCTATTTTTATAATCTCTCCCAAGAACTTTGGTTGCACTCAGAATAATAAATCAATAAACACTTTTCCTCTTGCAAAAACTTCACGAATCCTCACACGAAAACTTCTTTTTAAACGAACATCCTGGGCATTGTATCAGATAGCTTCAATTCAATTTTTTCTTGCTATATATACAGCTCTAGAAGTGTGGAACTTTTGAGAAATAATAGTGAATTGTGCTTGTTCAAATATTTCTCTTGCCCTAATAACAGAATCAAGGGTTCGGAAACCTGCATAGTCGAGGAATATTCTTTCTTCAGGGATTCACTCCTTTATAAGTGTCTGTTGCATGTCAGTTGCTTCATCATATCCTTCAGTACTATTATCTCCGCTCACGAGTACAGAGTCTATTTTTCATGCATTGTAGAGTTTTACCGTAGCATCTATACGATAAACATAGAAGAGATTGTAATACCTCTTACTTTCAATGTATTTACTAGTTCAGAGTAAGAGTCCAACTTTATTGTAAGGGATTTCATTAAGAGAACTATATAGGTACCTTTCTGAAAAAGTGTCTATGTGAGATGAATAGAAAAATAGTAAAGGAATAATAATAAAACCCCCTACAATAGAGGCTTTTATTCATAGAACAATTATATCCTTCATTATACTTTCATTACATCAGTTTCTTTTGTCCTTCCTTCATCATCGATTTTTTTGTTAGCATTATCAATTATTTTTTGAACACTATCCATCATTTCTCTTGATTCATCTTCACTGATCTCTTTTTCGGTTTCTTGTCTTTTTATAGCTTTATTTGCGTCTCAACGAACATTTCTAATAGAAACTTTTGCATCTTCTACAAACTTCTTCACAACTTTTACTGTTTCTATTCTTCTTTCTTCAGTGAGAGGAGGAACTTTAATCATAATACCTTCAGAAGTTGTTTGAGGGTTGAGACCTATTCCAGCGTCACTTATTGCTTTTGCAATAGGATGAATAAGATCTTTATCCCAAGGAGCGATAGAGAGGGTTTGTGAATCCATGAGGCTTACAGAGGCACAATTCTTGAGTGGTTGCATACTTCCATATTGTTCTACAAGGACTCCTTCTATTAGAGCAGGATTTGCTCTTCCCATTTGTATTTTGGAGAGCTCGCTTGTAAAGTGATGAAGTGCTTTCTCTATTGCTTGAGTAGTGTTTTGTAACATGATTTTTATAGGTTAATAATATACAGGAGATTATAATTTCACTTCCTGTAAAAGCAAATTTTCCTTTACAAAGGAGGCTATTTTTATACAATATTTTTGATTTTATAAAAAATATTATGAGCATACTCGAAGTAACACATGTCACGAAGTTTCTCTGAGGAAAGAAAATACTCAGAGACGTCAGTTTTACAGTTGAAAAAGGAGAAATTTATGGATTTCTTTGACCAAATGGTGCAGGAAAGACAACAACGATGAAATGTATTATGGGGCTTATAGAACCAGAAGAAGGGGAGATAGATGTTTTGGGTTATAAGGGGCTTACTCTCGAGGCAAGAAAAATGGTTGGATTTATGCCAGAGAATACTTATCTCTATAAACACCTTACTGGAAGGGAATTTCTTGAGTTTAACGGAAAGTTTTTTGATTTGTCGAAGGAACAGCTTACAAAGAAAATAGACGAGCTTTTACAAAGAGTGGATCTTGTAGAGTCAGCTGATAATTACCTCAAGAGCTATTCAAAATGAATGCTTCAAAGAGTAGGGCTAGCTCAATCTATTATTAATTCTCCAGAACTTCTCTTTCTTGATGAGCCTATGAGTGGACTCGATCCTATTGGACGTAAGATGGTCAAGGATCTCTTAGTATCTCTCAGAGACGAAGGAACAACTATCTTTTTCAACACACATATCCTCTCAGATGTTGAAAACATCTGTGATAAAATTAGCATTATCAACAATGGGGAGCTTATAGTAGAATCCCGGCCTATCAAAAAACTCAAGATTCCTCTTGAGGATTATTTTGTAGAGAAGGTGGAAGAGCATAACAAGAAAGAAGGTACCTCTAAATAATAAAAAAGAGTCTTTTAGGATTCTTTTTTATTATCATATAAAACTTACTACAAAGAATAGGATAATTCCTCAGAGAACTATAATCGATGCGAGAAGAGGAGAGGTAAGTCTATATTTTTCCTCTTTCCAGAGGATACATGAGTACCCTCATAAGCCAAAGACTGCAAGCATTGCAGGAATAGTGAAAAGTTCGATGAATACCTGCAAGAGAGTAGAAGTGTATTGAAATATATCCATCGTTACAAGTATTCAAAAATATAGCGCTAAGCCAATACTTATACCAAGGATAAGATACGTATTATTTTTTAGGATATTCATACAATAGTGTTTAGGAAAGTATTCTACATATATCAGAACGATTTCTAGTATACTAAGTGACAGGAATATAAATACTGAAATATATAGTTATGTCAATATGATTTATAACAAGTACCTTGTAATACATAGTACTATAAATATAGTCATATTTATGAAAAAAACAAATAATACTGATATCCTGAAAACGCAGACCCAGATGAGGAAAGGGGTTCTTGGTTTTGCTGTGCTCTTGAGCATCAAAAAAGACAAGTCCTATGCAGCAACTATCCTCAGTGATTTGAAAAACGCTGATTTGATAGTAGTAGAAGGGACATTGTACCCGATTTTGAGTCGTTTCAAAAAAGAATGACTCCTTGATTATATTTGGGAAGAGTCCAAATCCTGACCACCAAGGAAGTATTATACTCTTACCAAGAGTGGGGAAGAAGCACTCCAATTGTTTACTGATACTTGGGATAATCTCAGCACATCTATTATTAACTTACAAAAGAAATCATGAAAAAAGTAGTCAACATACACTTGGGAGGAGTAACATTTTCGATAGAAGAACCAGCATATAGAGTTCTCGATGAATACCTTTCTGCGATACAGAAACATTTTGACGATGAATCTGTTTCAGATGATATTGAACTAAGTATTTCAGAGAAACTTGTTACAAAAAATAGAAGCCTCAAAAAGGCTGTGATACTCAAGGATATAGAGGAAATCGTCTCTCAAATGGGAACTATTGAGGAAGTAACAGGGCAAGATGAACAAGAGGAATGACAAGATTGAGCGAAGGGGGCAGACACAAGAAAATTTCATCTGTATAGAAATACGGATAATGCCGTTTTATGAGGAGTTGCTTCTGGACTTTCAAATTACTTCAATATAGATCCTATCTTCATAAGACTAGGATTTGTAATTTTGACTATTGCAAGTGGGTTCATGATACTTCTCTATCTTCTCTTATGGGTTATAGTTCCAAAAGCTGAAACTACTTCCCAAAAACTGGAGATGAAAGGAGAGAAGGCTGATATTAACAATATAGAAAAACACAATCAACAACTTCTCAAGGATATCCCAACAAAAGGGACTCTTGGGAGAATATTCCATCTCCCTATTGTTATTTTTGGGAAACTATGGAACGCAAGCATGATGATACTTTCAAAAATATTTATAGTACTGAGAGGCTTTTTTGGAGGACTTTTTATTATTACATCCATACTCGTTCTCTTGGGTATATCAAGCCTCTTTTTTACCGTAAATCTGAGTTGTCTTGAATGAGTAAGCGATAGTACAGTTTTAACATCACTTTTTGAAGAATTTATCCTTACTCATAATATCTTTCTTGCATCTTTTGGTATATACATATCTATTGCGATCCCTCTTCTCCTTGTCTTTATCCTAGGGATAAAACTTGTTTTTCAAAAAGTACAAGTACACATAGGATTGATTGTTTTCATGATACTCCTTTGGATACTCTCATTTGGAAGTACGGTAGGACTGATTGCTTCATACTCAGGAGATATAGAGAAACTTATTATATCTGTAGAAAAAGAAATAGAAAAAAATCCTGAAACTCGTTTTCATATAGGTATCACAGGAGAAGATTTTCAGATAATAGATGAAGATGATTTTGGGGATGAGCAGATACCATTTGGAGAAGACCCTCAACTCATTTGAGGAGATGCTGTACCTGTATTTACGGTTCCATGAGAAAAAGAGTTCAGTATCATTATCTATGATGGAAAAATAGATATTCCTGAGATATATGTTGAGGAAGATGACGAAGTGACACTACGATTTATGAGACGTGATGAAAGTACAACTCTGAAAATACCAGAGTTTAATATAGATATTGATATATCTCAGTCAAGTACAGCTGATATGGTGTTTGTTACAGATGTAATAGGAACCTTTGAAATACAACTAGAGAATGTGAATAAAGAATTGAAAACTGTTTGAAAAATAATAGTTCAGTAACTTCCTTTTTCTTAGATGCTTTATGGGAATACAACCTTACTTACTTATAACAATATAAATATAATGAAAAAATTAGATACAAAAGTGATACTTTCGACTTTATGGATAGTGATAATGTTTAATATGGCTTATGCAGATATTCTGTCATTATATATTCCTGGTATTCATGATGAATTAGCCTCATTTGCAGGTGAGACACCAATTACACAACTTATGCTCATAGGGGCAATAGTCCACCAAATACCTTTATTTATGATTCTTTTATCAAGAATATTGCAATATAAAGCCAATCGTTCAACAAACATTATTGCAGCTATAATAACTATTATTTACGTTATTGGTGGAGGATCATTTATGCCTCACTATATATTTATTGCAACAATAGAAGTAGTATGTATGGCACTGATTGTTTATATTGCTTGGAGGTGGAAAGAGGAGAGAGGAAGTTCCATTTAGTAACTTGTATATCCAAGTG
>JAMOOA010000164.1 GCA_027066255.1 Candidatus Altimarinota bacterium
CAGGAAGATATCAAATGAACTTCTTTTCCAATCACGATTTAAATTATTAGAGGATACTTTTATACCACTTTTCCATGATTTATAAGTTTTTGTTCCCGCAACTCTATACTTTGCATTCTTTTTCAGAACCTGCATATACGCTTCAGCTGAACTTTCCCCCCTTTCATTATAAATATTGTATCCTCCTCCTGATTCTACATAAAGAAAATATTGTATCATTTTCTTGAGGTTTCACTTTTGTTTTTTTGATAACTCACTTCCTATAATAATCTCTGTACCAGAGATGACACTCTTAGGAAGCCCAAACATATCAATAAATGCATTAAGATTTATTCATCCTCTTTGAAATCCTTTTTTTCATTCAAGTATCGATAAGCACTTTTCTTGAGAAAGGATGCCCCCTTTATAGAGGACTTTTAATACCTCTGCGCTTCTTTGAGATCATGGGATTATATTTTTTTCTATAAGTTCTACTACTGCTTTTTTATCGCTTTGAGAATCATTACAAATTCCAACAAGCATATTTATAACCTCTCTATAATCTACAAAAAAAAGTTTTGCTCTAAATCTATCCTCTCATTTTCAAAATAATCCTGTTAAGATATCCCCAAGAGTATCTGATTTCTTGATAATCGCTGGGAATTCTGGATGGTAGAAAAAAGCGTTTATGATTTGAAGAGGAGTATACCCCTCAGGCTTTTCGTCTTTTTCAATGATCGTAGATTTTTTATCTTCTACTCATTTTTCTTGATTCTTTTTCATTTCAACTTCTAACATCTTTCAGAACTCTAAAACAACATTCGCATCCATACCCTCTTCTCCATTTAACATTGCATCTAACCATTCTTCTGCCGTAGCTATAAAGCTCTGAGAAAACCCTGGTTTTTGTCCAAGATACAGTCTGTAGGGTTTATAAAAGTTTCCATATGCACTGAGAGTTCGCCAAGTTTCAGATATAAAATCGCTTTTATTTTCACTTCCAGAGAATTCTAAAATTACACCTGATATGATATCTTGTATTCATAAATTATATTTGGGATCAGTATATATCTTTCATAGCCTTTTCGCTTCTATAAAAAGTTTACCAAGTCGAATATGATCTGACAAAATGCTTTTCATATCCGTAATCTTAAGAAGAGGGTTACTTCTTAAGATTTGTGCTATATATTTTAAACTATGAGGATGGAGATAATATTTGCTCATCCAAGAAATAATAGTATCTATATCAGAGTTATCCGATTCTATGCCTCCAAACTTTGTGATACACAAAAGAATAAAGTTTTCTTTAGTTATATACTTAGTTTCTGCACTCTGGTTTTCTAATAGAGACAAATCATCTTCTGGTATAAAGTTTATCTTTTCTGACATATGAGGTTTATTTGTAATATATATTATACCTTAAAAATACCACAAACTTCCATAAAACACAAAAAACGAGCCATTTTTTCAGACTCGTTTTTTTCATTCTTATAATACTTACATCATTGGCATGCCACCCATTCATCACATACCTCACATTCATCACATAGGAGGCATTGCTGGAGTATCATTTCATTTACCTGGTATATCAGTAATTGCAGCCTCTGTAGTAAGAAACATCCCTGCAAGAGAGATAGCTTCTTGGAGAGCAATTCTCTCTACCATCTTTGGGTCAACAATACCACCTTGTATCATATCCTCGAAGCTGTCAGTTGCAGCGTTGTAACCATAATTATTTTCATCTTTTTTAAGGATTTCAGAGAGTATTTTCTCTTCATCTTTTCCTGCGTTTTGAACGATTTGTTTCAGAGGATAAAAAAGTGCTTCTCTGACGATACTTGCTCAGATGTTTTGATCTGTATTTCAGAAGTCTACTCATTTTAATACTTTTGCAGCCCTCACAAATGCTACGCCTCAACCGGCAACAACTCACTCAGACACTGCAGCACGAGTTGCGTTCAGCGCGTCTTCGATACGAAGCTTCTTTTCCTTCATCTCCACTTCACTTGCTGCTCCAACTTTGATAACCGCAACTCACCCTGCAAGTTTTGCGATTCTCTCTGCAAGTTTCTCTCTGTCGTAGTTTCCCGTACTTTCATCATATTGTTTCTTGAGTTCATTGACGCGTGAAGTTATCTCTTCAGGATGACCAGAACCACCTATAAGCGTAGTGGTATCTTGAGTGGAAATTACATTCTTCGCTGCTCAGAGTTGTTCGAGAGTAGTATTCTCAAGCTTCATTCCGAGTTCTTCAGTAATCACTGTAGCTCACGAAAGGATAGCTATATCTTTAAGTATTTCTTTTTTCTTATCACCAAAACCTGGAGCCTTGATACCCAACACATTGAGAACCCCTTTGAGTTTATTGAGGATAATTGTTGTCAGAGCTTCTCCTTCTATGTCTTCTGCAATAATGACAAGGTCTTTCTTTCCACTTGCTACCAGTTGTTCGAGAAGAGGAAGAAACTCCTTCATATTGGTTATCTTTTTGTCTGTTATGAGTATCGGAGCATCTTTTATCTCTGCAATCATCTTGTCGGTGTTTGAGACCATATAGGGACTCATATACCCTTGATCAAACTGCATTCCTTCTGTTATTTCTACCTCCATTTCAAAAGTTTGTCACTCTTCCACCGAGATAACTCCATCATTCCCAACTTTCTCCATCGCTTCTGCTATGATATTTCCAACCTCTTCATCCTGAGCTGATATGGTTGCTACTTGCGATATTTCTTCTTTACTACTTATTTGAATAGCGTTCTTTTCTAGCTCTTGATCTACGAGTTGTCCTGCTTTTTTCATACCGTTTTTAAGTTCTACCGAATTCACTCCTGATTTAATATTCTTCAGTCATTCTTTTGCCAGTGCGTAAGTGAGAAGGGTAGCAGTGGTTGTTCCATCACCAGCAAGAGTATTTGTTCTCTCGGCTGCTTCTTTCACCAGCTCAGCCCCCATGTTTTCAAACTTGTCTTCCAGCTCTATTTCTTTGGCTATCGTCGCACCATCATTGGTTACTTGAGGAGCTCCGTATCCCTTATCAAAAACGACATTCCTTCCTTTTGGTCACATTGTGACCGTTACCGTCTTTGCAACTTGCTCTATTCCAGAAAACATCGCAGCTCTCGCGTCATCACTAAATTGTATTTGTTTTGCCATTGGTTATGTATTTGTTTATATAAAGTATAACTATAAATCCTTCTAAACTATCCTACTTTCGCTAATATATAATCAATCGCTACTACTTTGAAATCCTCATCATCTACTTTTACTTCATCTCCTGCATATTGTCCACAGAGAACCTGGTCTCATACAGAAACTCCAGACATCTCTACGTCTTTTTTTCCTGGTCATACAGCGATAACTTCGTAGAGAAATGGTCTTTCTTTATTACTTCCGTCTGGGAGAAATATACCACTTTTTGTAACGCTTTCTGCCTGGACTCACTTAAGAACAACTCTATCTGAAAGAGGTTGTATTTTCATAACTCTTTACTGATTAATAAATAAAAATATACTTAAGAAAGTATATGCAGAGCAAGGTTTTTATCAAAACAAATTCTTATGAATTATTCTCCTCAAAGACTCCGTGATTACGCACTTTGGTACTATTTCAGATATTATCCAAGCGATGGAAGACTTCTTCAGAAACTTAGAGAGAAGGGAACTGAGGATTATGCGTTACAGGTTTTTTCAGATATAAAACATCTCCTACAAGAAGACGAGATACTCGCCTCCAAGATAGACAACTATATCTATAGAAACAAAAACTATAGATACATAGAACAAAAAATGCATCAAAAACTCTTTCCAAAAGACAAAATCCAAGATTATCTCAAAAAATATAAACAGTCATGAAAGAGTCTTCTTGATGAAAACTTCCTCAGAAGAAAAATACAAAACTACCTCGCAAAAGGGAAGAGTCGAAGATATATTTTTATGACTCTTGGTGAAACGTCTGAAGATAAAGAAAAACTCAATCTATTACTTGATGAGTATTTAACTGATGGGGAAAGTGAGAATATCGAGAAAGAGCTTGAGAAAACAAAGCACAAATTCACTTCTAATCCATCCCTCATAAAGAGAGGGGAGTTCACTCAAAAGTGAAAACAACAAATTATTCAGAAATTATTAGCGAAGTGATTTTGTTATGATGAAGTTAAGAAAGTACTATAAATTTTAGAGTTTCTTTTTATTTATTTCATCTTTAATCCTCTCCAAAAATCCTCCAGCTTTCTCTACACTTTGCTCCTTCGTCTTATAATTTCTTACAGCAACACTTCCTGATTTCTCCTCTTCTTCTCCGATAACAAGTATATAGTTTATATGCATCTTTTCTGCATTTCTGACTTTTTTGTTGAGGCTGTCATCACTATCATCTATCGACACTCTGATATCCTGAGATTTAAGAGTATTATGTACTTCACGTGCATAGTCATTGAACTTGTCAGCAACTGTTACGATTTTGACTTGCCTTGGAGTCATCCAAAGTGGAAACGTTCCAGCAAAGTGTTCGATAAATACTCACATACCCCTTTCGAGAGATCCAGCGATGGCTCTGTGGATTACTACAGGACGTTCTTTTTCCCCCTTCTCATTAGTAAAACTGAGGTCAAACCTGTCTGGTTGGTTAAAGTCCACTTGCACCGTAGCTAGTTGCCATTCACGACCTATTGCATCTTTGAACATAAAATCGAGTTTTGGCCCATAAAATGCAGCTTCTCCTTCTATTCTTTTGTATGGGAGGTTATTCTCTTTTGAAGCGTCCTCCAGTGCCTTCTCTGCTGTTTCCCAAGCTTCATCTGTCCCGAGATATTTACTCTTGTCATCATCCCTCACAGATAAACTTACCCAATAATCATCTGTCAGTCCGAGAGTTGTATAAAACTCTTTGATGATATCTGTGATAGTTTTTACTTCGTCTTTTACCTGTTCTATTCTACAAAAAAGATGTCCATCATCCTGGGTAATAGCACGGACACGAGTCAATCCAGAGAGTTGTCCTGACTTCTCATCTCTATAAATCGTTGCTGGTTCGAAATACCTAATAGGCATATCTCTATACGAAAATTGATTATCCGCAAAGAGCTGCATATGATGAGGGCAGTTCATTGGTTTCATAATAAACTCATCTTCTTTTCCTTTAACACGGAAGAGTTCGTCTCCGAACTTTGCAGCATGACCTGATTTTTCATAGAGTATTTCTTTGGCTATATGAGGAGTCCAAACTCTATCATATCCTCTCACTTTATGTAAATCCCAGAGATAAGTTTCTATCTCTTGACGCATAGTCATCCCTGCTGGCTGCAAGAGAGGAAGTCCTGGTCCTACTAGCTCTGAAACAGTAAAGAGTTTGAGTTTCGCTCCGAGTATTCTATGGTCTCTCTTTTTTGCCTCTGTGAGCATGTACATGTGTTTATCGAGTTCTTCTTTATCATTAAATGCGTACGCGTAAATACGAGTTAATTGCTGGTTTTTTTCATTTCCCATCCAGTAAGCTCCTGCAACTCTTGCGAGTTTGAATGAATTTGCATCAAGTAGTCTAGTACTCTCTACATGAGGACCGGTACACATATCGATAAATTTGAGGTTTTTGAGTTGATCTCCATCCATTTCTTCAAAGCTGTGGTATCATTTTTCTTTCAAAAATTCCTGAAGTTCAGGTGTCTTTCCTCATTTTCCTGTATTGATATAAAACGTTATCTTTCCAGATATCTTTTCTTTATTTTTAAAATCTCCACTTTCGAGTTTATCAACTATCTCTATTTTAAATTCTTCTTTCATCTCTCTGAGTATTTCTCTCGCCTCATCATAGCCCACTTCAAAGTATGTATAGTCCTGTCCTTGAGAAACTATTTTTTTCATTGTTTTTTCTACTTTTTTCAAATCTTTTTCAGAGAATTCTACTCCTCCAAAATCAAAGTCATAGAAAAATCCATCATCCGTATCTGGTCCTGTAGCTATCTTTGTTCCAGGAAAGTTCTGTTGTACAGCCTGAGCCATAACATGAGCAAGCGAGTGACGTTTTTGTGCAAGTGAGTAATTCATAAGTATGTTTTAGTCTATAAATAAAAACCTCTTATTTCTAAGAGGCTTTGTAAGTTATCTTTGGTGTTCTTGCAACTAACAAATACCTCTCGTGAGAGACGTTGTTGTCGTAGTGGTTACAAGTTGTGCTAGCATCGTGCGTGCTTATAAGAGAACTAATAAATTTGAGTGTATAGCAGATGGGATGAATGTCAATTTTTTTCGTGTGATATTTCTGGATTTTATTGAGGCTATATGTTACTATAAAGACATTAGATATAAATATATATACTCATGATAGGACAAATAATTAAAGAAGGAGTAGAAAAAGGGGCTTCTGATATCATTCTCTCACCAGATAATCATCCATCTCTCAAGGTACATGGAGAAATAGTTTTTCTTCCAGAATATGGACTCCTAAAGAAAAGTGAACTTGAAGCAGAAATCCTTGCCATCATTCCAGAGAAGATGAAAAAACAGTTTGCAGACGAGCTTGACCTCGATTTTGGTATAACTCTTACAGGGTACGGTCGTTTCAGGGCAAACGTTATGTCTCAGAGAAAATGATATACCATAGTCTTTCGTGTCATACAAAACGAAATTCCTATCTTTGAAGACCTCAATCTGCCTCCAATACTTAAAGAATTCACAAAGAAAAGAAATGGGCTCGTACTTATAACAGGATCTGTTGGTTCTGGTAAGTCTACAACTCTTGCTTCACTCATAAATGAAATAAACGGGAATCACGAAAAACATATCATTA
>JAMOOA010000165.1 GCA_027066255.1 Candidatus Altimarinota bacterium
CAGCTCGATGAAGTATATTTCAAAGATGCCCTTCTTGTATGAGCTTTTTATAAAAACAAAAATTATCCTATCGCAATAGAACTCTGAAGAAGACTCTTAGAACAAAAACCTGGCTACAGACCAATAATAAAAATCATTGCTGACAGTTACTTTCAATTATGAGATTACAACAATGCAAAGAAATACCTTTCTCAATACTATGAAATAGACAAGGAAGACGGTGGAGTGACTTATCTCCTTTGAATCGTAAGTTCTGAATTTTGAGACTATGTACTCAGCAATATCTATCTCAATAAGTCACTCCAGAACGGATATAATCCTACTATAAATATACGAAGAAAACTTGTATATAATTATTTTCTCCTCGAAAGTCGTGAAAATATTATAAATAGTTTTCATGACCTCATAGAAAAAGAAAGCTCTTATGAAAAAAGTGATCTCGAACTCGCTATATACTACTACATACTTTATAAGGAGTATGATCAAGCAAAGATATGGATAAAACAATGAATGAATAAGTACCCAACCGAAGAAAACTTCCACGGATACCTCTGATGGATAAAAAAAGAACTTTGAGACAATAAATGAGCAATGGAAGAATTCAAAAAAGGGCTCGTCATAAATAAAAAAAATCCTTTTATCAATTTTAATATTGGACTCCTAAAAAAAGAAACTTGAAGTTTTGGTCCAGCTCTTATATACTTCAAAAGAACTATCAAACACTCTCCTGACTCTGAGTTTGCCATACAAGCAGAACAACAACTTGATAAACTCAATCTTTCTAAAAACAAATAATATCTATTATATAAAAATGATATATGAGCCTCGAACAAGATAATAATCTCAAAAAATATAAAAAGCTTCACGAAAAGTCTGAAACCTCCATCAATACAAAAGATCTCCTTCAAGAACTTGCTATAAAAATATCCAGAGAATACGGGATAGATGTATCAAAGGTAAAAGAACTCATCGGTTCTAAAACAGAAAACAAACTTGCAGGTCTCAAGTCAAGTCTTGGTTCTCTCTCGCAAAATATCAATATGCAAGAGTTTCAGTCTGTTATATCTGGAGCTAGAAATGTTATCGAAAAAGCAAGCAAAGAAAAAATAGAAGTTCTCAAAGGCAGCATCGACACTCCTTTATTTTCTCCAAAAGAGGATTTTTATATCACCGAAAAAGTAATCCCTCAGAACCTCCTCAAGAAAGCCAAAAATCCTCAGAATCTCTGAGACAATATCATCGGAGCAAGTATTGGTATCATCAACTCTGCTGAATCTACAGTTCAGCTTCTCTACAAAATAGGAGCCTGAATTATTCAGGCTCCATATCATATATATCTCGTGATTTCTGGAAAAGGTGATTATGAAGGCTTTAAGAGGGTTTAGTCTTCATCATCATCCTCTTATTCTAAATTAACATTTAATATGTGAGAGGATCTTTTCACACTCCTACATTAGGAAGATTACCCCCTAATTCTTTCCCCGTTTCTCACAATCTTCCAGTCATAACTATATATTTATATTATTCTCTTCAATATCTTCGCTAACTTCTCATTATCATGTTTATAGAGGCTCTCTCTATCGAGTAAATCCTCTTCTATGACTTCTATTCCTTGCTTCTGAAGAGATATTTTTTCATCTGATGTGAGGTAGATATAATCCCCTCATTTTACACTGATATGTTCTTTGAAGGCTATATTTTCTTTTTCTGTAAGTGAAAGTCTTTTATTGTTTGTAATAAAAGTATCTATCTGCCTTCCTAGATACCTTTCTATCTCTTGTATAAACTCAATTGCTTGAAATCACTCAGTCTCTCCTCCTTTGTTGGTAGTATTTCCTATAAAGATAATCTTCGCATGAGTTTCACTGATGAGATTCTTCACTCCCCCAATAATGAGGTTGGAGATATTTGAAGTATAGAGGTCTCCTGCACATATGACGATAAAATCAGCATCGAGGATAGCTGTATCTATATGCTCGTTATGCTTTGCTGTTTTAGAAGAATCCATAAGACTGAGACTTGTGATACGTGAATGATAGTCATCATTGTTACTGATGTTGTCTTGTTTTTGTATAGTTTCTCCATTCTCAAGTATTGCTTCGATAAAAGCTTTATCCTTTGTTACTGGAATAATCCTTGCCTTAGTTTGAAGAAGCTTTGACATAAAGCTCATCATGTTTCCATAGCTTTTATCAAGGTTATAGAAGATGCTTCCCATAAGTATATTTCCTATTTTGTGTCCAAATAGGCTAGCATCTATCGGGAGTACAAAAGAAAGAAATTCTTTGTTGTAGTCTTCAAGGAAATCTAAAAATTCACCCGAAGCTCCTCCTAGTAAGAATATCTCTCTCAAAGTGAGCGAAGATATAAGCACATCTTCTTGAACTACTGTTTCAAAGTACTTCTCAAATGTTTTTTTGTATACAGAACTAGAAACAGAGTATAGACATCTCCTCAGGTCTCATGGAGGAGGAAAGTATATCCCGAGATGTTCCTCAAAAAGCCTCATAAGAAGTCCAGTTGTCCTTCCATCATCACTCATAGAAACGATAGAGGAAACCTCTACCTCATCAATAAATAAATCATATATACCTTTGAGTGTATTACTGTGACCGTTTCCTCATCCGATAGTTACTATTTTCTTAGAATTTCTAAAACCAGCAATATCGAGAAGCTGGATGTCTCCAAACTTCTCCTGTATCTTTGCTCTGGTAAGAGCTTTTGATTTTTCTACTCCTGGTTGATTATTGATGTTTATACCAAAAAGTTCTCACAAATAAATAGTCTGCATCTGGAATATATACAGAAGCTGGGCTACTGAGTACTCATTAAGTTCTGAAACTTCTATCGTACATACAGGATTTCCCTCATAGGCAAGTGATTTCTCTGTTCCAAACTTCTCTATATTGAGGAGTTTTTGAAAGGTAAATTCTGGACAAGATGGATGAATAGGTGTATCATTTTTATCATTTTTCACCTCGAGAAATACGTAGAATTTGTCTTTCGGGCCATCTTGATAGAGTTGTACTTGAGAGTGCTGATCAGTAACTCCTATAGATTTTACTGGAGTGATACCGATACCATTTTTTCCAATGCTTTCACCAATAAGCTGTCTATACCATTCTCCTACTTCTGAAAGTGTTTCCCCATATGGAAAAAGTACTGTTATCTTCTTATCTTGTCTTGTATACGCGTAAAATTGATGTATTGCGAGCCTCAGAGCTATATTATCTTCAGTAGGTCGTTCTAGTATATTTTTTTTAATATCCTCGATCCCTTGGATAATCGCTCTGATATCGACTCCTGCAAAAGCAAGTGGCACCAGTCATACGTAGGTAAATACTGAGAATCTTCCTTCTATATTTTGAGGGATAAAAAACATCTGCGTTTCTTTTGAAAGATTGTCTTTTATGGAGCAATTTTCTCCTATGATAAAACAAAAGTGCTCTTCCCAATTTTGTGTCTTTTTCTGGCAAATATCCTTGAAATATACATATTCGGCCAAAGTTTCTATCGTCCCCCCTGATTTTGATATAAAACAAAAGAGTGTTTTCGAGATATCGAGTATATTTGTTAACTCCTGAAGTGAGCAGGCATCTATATTATCAAGGATATATATTTTAGCTCCTGTTCTTTTTGGATTCTCGTTGTAGTATTTTCCATAAAGAGACTGAAGTATAGCTTTGGTTCCAAGGGCACTTCCTCCTATTCCAAGAACTACTACACTTTCAAACTGGTCTTTTTTTTGAGAAACGTAATTTTCTATCTGCTCTATATCAACCGTTGTATCCACATCTATAAATCAAAGCTCCTCCCTTTTCTTTGAGATATTTGTTCCTATCTTGTCTGAAAATTCTCTTTGGAAGTCTTCTATTTTTGGAAAAACCTGAGATAAATTCCCGTTACTAAACTCTATCATTTTATAAACTTTTAATATATGTAAGTACCTCATCCTTGATGCTGCCATCCTTGAGTGCGTAAGCTATACACGCTTTAAGATAACCGATTTTTCCACCAGTATCATACCTCGTTCATTTAACCTCAAGTCAATATATGTCTTTGTTCTTTTTCATATCTATAAATGCATCTGCAAGACGTATTTCTCCATCTCCAACACTTCATTTTGCGTTCTCTAAGTATTCAAATATATCAGGAGTTAAAACGTACTTCCCTATCACAGCTGTTCTTGAATCTGTTTCATGTGGTTGTGGCTTTTCTACAAATCTTGTAACCCTTGTAGTTTGCTCTTCCATTTCTCACTCTAGTATACCATAGCTCGATACTTCCTCATCTCTGACCCCCACAGTTGCTATAACAGAACTCTGAGTCTCTTCATGTTTTTTTATAAGTTGCTCTGCTGCACTCACCTCATTATCAATGATATCATCACCAAAAAGAACCAAAAACGGTTCATCTCCTATCAAATTCTTTGTTCTCAGGATTGCATCTCCATCACCTTTTGGGTACGGTTGTCTCACATAAACAATGTTTGCCATCTCATTAAGTCCTTTAACTTTTCTGAGATAATCAAACTTTCCACTATCGTCAAGCCTTTGTTCAAGCTCAGGATTAGAATCGAAATGATCCTCTATTGCTCTCTTACTACGACCAGTAACAATAATAATCTCTGTACATCCAGCTGAAATTGCCTCTTCTACGAGGTATTGCATTACAGGTTTATCCACTATCGGAAACATCTCCTTAGGAAGAGCCTTGGTTGCTGGGAGAAAACGTGTTCCCATACCAGCAGCTGGGATAACGCATTTCGTGATTTTCTTCATAGACTTTCTTTTAAAAATTGTGATAAAAAGAATAGTGATTTTTCTGTGTTTTGAAAGTTTTATTTCTGTATATCTTCCTCTATTTCCGGAAGCCTTGCTTCTTTGTAGAAGTGTCCTCTATCACTAAATTCACGAAAAGTAGCATCAGAAAAATAAATCTTCATATCTGCAAAATATGAGAATGGGACGAGGTCATCATCTGTACTATGATAACAAATTATCTCACTTGTCTGTTTTTGTATAGAAGGAATTTTTGTCTCATCAAGAGTAAAGCTTCATAAGTGTTCTTTATCTGTATCATGAATCGCTGCTGCGATAAAGATAAGCCTCTTTATTTTTACAGGAAACGTGTTTTCATATAAATATTTCATAAAGAAACATCCTCCTAACGAACCTGCTCCTATAACGATGTCATCACGTAAATACGGAAAAGTCTTTTCAAACATGATTTTCCATGCTTCATAATCTGCGTATTCCCTATCTACAAATGGGGCTCTCAAATATTCCCAATCATCTCACAAATGTTCTCACAAAGTTTTGTTCCAACTCTGAAATTTTTCTTTGTGAGGATTGTATTCTATGCTATGCAAATAGTCGTAATACCCATCAAAATTCTCCTTTGGGGTTCATCCATTTATATAGAGAAATTGTTTCTTTTTATTTAAGTTCTTCATATATTTTATACATAACTACTAACTCCTAATTCCATATCCTTTCTTCAGGAGATGAAGTATCACTCCGATGAATATTCCGATAAAGGCTAGGAGAATCCCTATAGAAAAAGATATACTTATATCTGATACTCCAATAAACGCGTAACGAAGACCATTTACCATATACAGAATAGGGTTAAATTGGCTCACTATTTGCCAACCATTTGGGAGGATAGAAATAGGATAAAATACTCCCCCGAGGTAAATAAGTGGAGTGATGATAAATGTTGGGATAATCGATATATCATCAAAGCTCTTCGCGTAGAGACCATTGAGGAGTCCTAAAAGAGCAAAGAGGAAGGATGTAAGGAACACAAAAACAAATGCGTAAAAATAGCTTTGTATATGTATATCTGTCATCAGAGAACCAGTCGCAAATACCAGTCCTGCAACAATGATACCCCTGAGCATCGCTCCAACACAAAATCCTACGAGTATCTTCCAGTAAGCTATCGGTGAAACAAAGAGTTCTTCGATAGATTTTTGGAATTTACTTCCAAAGAAACTACTCGAAGTATTTTGATAGCTCGCCATGATAACCGACATCATGAGAAGTCATGGGAAGATGAAGTCTATATATCCAACTCCTTCTACTACTGATATCCTGTCTCCGATAAATTTTCCAAATATAGCCAAGTACAAGACTATCGTAATAATCGGGGGAACAAGTGTTTGTTTCCAGACCCTCAGGAACCTGGAGACTTCTTTTCTAATAAGTGTATATAAATCTGTCATACTATTTCTTTGTTAATCCTATAAATAATTGCTCCATCCTATTTGATTTATTTCTCATAGAGAGAACTTCTACTCATTTCTCTGTAAGAATAGAAAATATATGATTGAGGCTTTCTCACGCTTTTACTGTCAGCTCAAGTGTTTGAGAATCGGGAAGTTCTGGTTTATATGGAGAAAATCTCTCTGGGATTTTCTTGAGTTCATTTTTGAGGTCAAAAACGAATACTTCCTTGTCCAAGGTTTTAAGAAGTTCTTTTACTCCTGAATCTTTCACGATTTTCCCTTCTGAGAGAATCGCAACGTTTTTGCAAAGTTGTTCTACTTCTTCGAGATAATGAGTTGTAAGAATAATCGTCGTTCCTTTTTTATTGAGTTCTTGGATAAATTCCCACATCGTCTTCCTGAGTTCTACATCAACTCCTGCCGTTGGTTCATCAAGTATGAGTATCTTTGGATTGTGAACCAATGCTCGTGCTATCATAAGACGACGTTTCATCCCTCCTGAAAGTTCACGAGCCTTGCTGTTAC
>JAMOOA010000166.1 GCA_027066255.1 Candidatus Altimarinota bacterium
AAACTTCGCAGAATCTTCGTGTTGCATGACGTTCCATGCTTCATCGATAACCAGGAGCCTCTTCTTTCTCGAGCTACGAACTTTGTTCCAGATGTGATTGAGGATAACATACATCGTTGTAGGTCTGAGTATATCATCGAGATCTCTTACTGAAAACACCTGTAGACCTTCGTGGAGATCTACGTTTGTATGCTTTGAGAATATTCCAGAAAATATCCCGGTTGTGTATTTTTCTAACCTTGTGAGGAGTGATTTTGCCCCATCCATCGTTTCAAGAACATCTTGGAGATCTTTCATGATAGGGATTTCTTTTCCTACAGCATCATCATCTTCAAGAGTTATACCCTTCAGACTATAAGTGGTAATAAGTCCTTTCTCCATGATAGATTCCTCTTCTGCAGTCATCTTTCCGAGCATGAGGTTCATGAGTCATAGAAGATTGATAATAGAGGATCTGAGGAGATCACCAGGCTTTGCTTCATGATCTTTCATCCCAAGAGGGAGGTCAAAAGGGTTGATCCTTTCTTCTGAATTGAGACTTACATCGAGATAACTTCCTCCAACAGTATCTACCAGAGGCCTATATTCGTTTTCTGGATCAATAACAATAACATCAGTTCCCATCATGAGAGTTCTGAGTATTTCGAGTTTTACCGCAAATGACTTACCAGAACCAGATTTCGCAAAAACGCACATATTTGCATTTTCGGTTTTGAATCTATCAAAGAGTATGAGCGAGTTGTTGTGAGTATTAATTCCATAGAGGATACCGTCATCATGTGTGAGAGTAGAAGAAGAAAATGGAAATGTTGTAGAAAGACCACCAGTAGAGATGTTTCTATAGACCCCCAACTCGTCTTTTGCAAATGGGCCAGTAGAAATAAATCATTGTTCTGCTCTAAGGTAACATTGCTTCTGGAGAACATTTCTTCCTGCGAGGATAGTCTCTATGTCTTTTCCTATTCTATTGAGTCTTTCCTCATCTTCAGCATATATAGTTATATAGAGGCCAAAATGAAAGTATTTTTCTATTCCACGAACGAGTTTTTGACGAAGCTCTTCAACATCCTGTATCTGTGCCTCGAGTCCAGGATCATTTATGAGTCCTTTCTCAGCATTCATACTTCTCTCAGAATTGAGCTGAGTCAGTCTTTTCTTCAGGTATTTTTGTATATATGCAGATTCTATAGGGTAGATATAGAGACTCATATCGAACTTTACATCCCAGTTTACTATAGGGGAGAGCCAGTTTCCTTCTAGGAAGTTAGGGTAAGAATATATAAAGAAGGTTTTTACAAAGGTGTTGTTGATCCTGAGTTTATCTGATTGCACTTTCATGAACGCAGGAGAGATGACATCTTTTATATATGCAAGAGCTTCTTTATAATCTTTCTCAGCTTCAAGTATTTTTTTCTCTTCAGATTTATCTTTCTTTTCTCCTTTTTTTGGAGTATCTTTTTTTATATTGCTTCATTTTTCTTGTAAAAATCCAGACACATCTCATGAATACCTCTTCTTTACGAGTTTGAGAAGCATCTCTTGGCTAGAGGCTTTTTGTTTTTCCACAGGTGTTTTGAAGATAAAAAATAAACCCAATTCTATATTGAGTTTATTTTAATATCTGGGAGTCTTTTGTAAAGGAGTGCTGTTGCTTTAGGCTTTACAAATAATGCTTTTGTCGAGTATTAATTATCCCAATTCCATTCTGTAACAAGTTCTTTTGGAAGACTTTCGGAGTAATCTTTGGTGATGTCATAATCATCAGGCTTGTATTGAATAACAGCAAGAGTGATGTCATCTAGTTGTGTATGCTTGTATCCCATAAATTTAGAGAGCTCTACAGATATATTCTTAAAAACAGATTTTGCTGTCTTGTATCACTTTCCTGGCATTTCAGGAGCACTTTCAATCACTTCCATGAGCCTATCTTCTCCAAACATTCTTTCTTCTCCATTTTTTTCAGGGAGATTTATAGACTCTGTTATACCATCACTGTAAAGTACAACGATATCATTTTTTTCAAAAGACACTCTTCTTTCCTTGAGAAGTTTATGGATATTCTTTGTCATTCATAGAGCTACTCCACCAGACTTTATCTTGAAGCATTTCTTTTGTTCAAATTTATATATCATGAGATATTCATGTCATGCTCCAGTCATATAAAGTTTTTTCTCATCTTCGTTCCATCTTAGTAGAAGCATAGACATAAGAAGATTCGCCTTAACACGAGGTTTGATACTATCATTAGTATACGCAAGTATATTGTTTCACTTTACAGTGACTTTACAATATGCATGAACCAGGGCATTTACCATCATCATTATAAAACCTGCCCCAACACCATGCCCAGTGGCATCTCAAACATATATATAATAATTTTCTCACTGCTTAATTACATCATAACTATCTCCTCCTATTTCTTTAGCTGATTTCGATTTTGCTACGATATTTAAAGAAGGGATATCTTTTATTTTCTTTAACAAAAGCTTTTCTTGTATTTCACGAGCCAGATCTACTTCTGATTTAATTTCTTTACCATGAATAAACTCTCATTTTATATTTTTGAGAGTATTGAGAGTCTTACTAAAAAAGAGTAGTATATAATTGAGATGAGGATTACTGGTTCTTGCGAATTGTATATCTTTATCTTTTAGCGATCCTACTAGGAACTTTTTAATAGTATATTCAAGATGTATAACAGGGGCTTCGTAAAACCTCTTGATGAGAAATGATATGGAAATGAATTCCATGATACCAAGTAAAGTAAAAAACAAATATCCTGAAATAGAGGATCACTCAAAAAAAGATGTGAGGTACATTCCGAGAATGAGGGTTCCTACGGTAATAGAGAGAATGAGTATGTATACGAGCTTAAAGAAGCTTTTCATATAGCCTAAAAATCAGATATATATATAGTCTATAATACTTTTGTTTTAAATGCAAAAAACAGACTTATGAAAATGTTTTTAACACAACTTGTCCTAACAAGTTTTGATATGGTCTAAAACAAAATATAATTCTTGTGTATTAAAAAAAGAAACAAGACGAGAAAAGCCTCAAAATAGAGAAAATTCTTGTATAAAAAAATAGTACAAGTTAAATATTCCCATAAATAAAAAAACTTATAATATGTGATCAGAAAATATAATTACATCGATAGATATAGGGTCTTCAAAAATAAGAACAGTAATAGGAACCTTCTCTGAGGAAAGTTCACGTGATTTTAATGTATTAGGAATAGGAGTTACCACTTCTTATGCTATTAGAAAGGGGAATATCCTCGATATGGAGGAGTTTAAAAGTAATCTCGATAAATCTCTCGAAGAAGCAGAAAAAATGGCATGAGAACAAATATCTGGAGTGTACCTTTCTTTTAATTCATCTTCTTTTGATGTTATTAGTAGTAAGGGAATTATCGCTATCTCAGGAGACGAGATAACTTCAGAAGATGTTGATAGAGTTCTGGATATGGCAAAAAATGGTGTAGATTTACCAAATAGAGAGATACTCAAAGTTATTCCAGAGTATTTCATCGTTGATCTTGAAGAAGGAGTCAAAAATCCACTAGGGATGTCTGCAAGAAAACTAGAGGTGGTTGCTCATATATTTTCAATGAATAGAAATATATTAGGAAATATTAGAAAAGCAGTAGGTGATGTAGGAATAGAAATATACGATACACTTCCAAACCTCCTTGCATCTCCAGAATGAATACTTACTAAAAGACAAAAAGAACTTGGAGTTGTTTGTGTTGATATAGGAGCATCAACGACGTGAGTAACTATCTATGAAGAATGAGTACTCAAGTTTTCTTCTGTGATTCCTATAGGAGGAGACAGTGTTACTAATGATATAGCGCTAGGTGTGAGAACTTCTATCGATATAGCAGAGAAACTTAAAATTGACCATGCAGTACTTTTGCTATGAGAAGATACCTCTCATGATATAGATATAGACTTATCTATGATTGCTTCGAATGATGAAGGGACAGTTTCTTCTCAGTATTTGACTCAAATTGCAACAGCTCGTTATGAAGAAATATTTTTCTTTATAAGGGAGGAGCTGAGAAAGGTTTGAAGAGATGGTATGCTTCCAGAATGAGCAATACTTGTTGGTGGAGGAGCAAAAGCAAATGGTCTTGTAGAGGTAGCAAAAGACATACTCAGACTTCCTGTGTTTATAGGGCTTCCAGTTGAAAAAGAGTCGCTTAGCGATACGTCTATTAGTGATCCTGTTTTTGCATCTGTTATTGGAAGCATGATATTTGCAAACAAGTATTCAAGTGAGAATATGCCATTTTCACTGAATATAGGAGGAATGTTTAGCTCTATTGTGAAAGTGTTTAAAAAGATTCTTCCGTAGGATAGAAAAACAGTCATTATGAATCGGACAATGACACAACAAAATTTATATTTTTTATTATTAAAGTCGTATATTATGGTTAAAAGAGAAGATAAACTCAAATCACTCCTCGGAGGGAAAAGTAAGAAAGTTGAAAGTGTTGGGCCTATGGAAATAAATCTCAATGGAGGAATATCTCCAGTAGCAAAGATAAAAGTTGTATGAGTGGGAGGAGGATGACAAAATGCAGTAAATAGGATGATCGAGTGAGGACTTGAAGGAGTTGAGTTTATCGCAATGAATACTGATGTTCAATCTCTCTTTAATTCTCTTGCTGATAACAAAATCAATATCGGAAAAGTTATTACTGGAGGGCTTGGTGCCGGAAGTGATCCTGAAGTAGGAAAAAAGGCAGCAGAAGAATCAAGAGATGAAATAGAGACAGCACTTGATGGAGCTGATATGGTCTTTATCACTTGTGGGCTTGGTGGAGGAACGGGAACAGGGGCTGCTCCTGTTGTTGCTGAAATAGCGAAAGAAATGGGAGCTCTTACTGTTTGAGTTGTTACTAGGCCATTTAGTTTTGAGGGACAGAACAGGATGACTAAATCGATGGATGGATATGACCTTCTTAAAGAAAAAGTAGATACGCTTATCACGATCCCAAATGATAGGATCCTTTCTATTATTGATAAAAAGACTCCTCTCCTTGATGCTTTCTCTATCGTAGATGAAGTACTGAATCAATGAGTACAAGGGATATCAGATCTTATAACACAACCAGGACTCATAAATGTCGATTTTGCCGATGTGAGATCAGTAATGAACAGCGCAGGTTCTTCTCTTATGGGAATTGGATATGGAAGCTGAGAAAATAGAGCTGTAGAGGCAGCAAGAGCAGCTATAGATAGCCCTCTTCTTGATCTTTCTATTGCTGGAGCGCAAGGACTCCTTTTCAATATAACGGGAGGAACAGATTTGAGTATGTTTGAAGTGGACGAAGCAGCAAAGATTATCACAGAATCAGTCCATAGTGATGCAAACATTATATTTGGTGCAACCATCAGAGAAGACTACGAGGGAGAACTCAAAATAACAGTGGTTGCAACAGGATTTGACGAAACATCAAATAAGAAATTTGTACAAGAAAAATCAGAAGCTATGAAATCAGGAAGTGTATTCGGAAGAAAGAGCCTTTCAGATTCAAGAATTATCCCATCTTCTCCAAAAACAACTACGGGAGGAGTCGATCAAGATGACCTCGATATACCAACGTTTTTGAGAAAGAAAAAATAGTTTGCTTTTTATGTAAGAAGAATATAATACATCTGTAACTTAAGGGAAACGAGGATTTGCAAAGCAAGTTCTCGTTTCTTTTAAAAAATATTTATTACATTATATATAATTATGTTCGACGTAAAAAAGATACAAGCAGCTATAAATATGATAGCAGCAGAAAAAAAACTTCCAAAAGAGAAGTTGGTAGAAGTGATAGAGTCAGCTATTAAAACAGCCTATAAGAAAGACTATGGAAACAGAGATGAGGAAGTAAATGTAAGCTTTGATCTAGAATCAGGAGAGT
>JAMOOA010000167.1 GCA_027066255.1 Candidatus Altimarinota bacterium
CTTGGTCTTTTTTAAATTCATCTATAATCCATTCAGTAATCACTTGGTCAAAGTCATCACCACCGAGATGGGTATCACCGTTAGTAGCGAGTACTTCAAATGTCCCTTCTTCACTCAGTTCGAGGATAGATATATCAAACGTTCCACCACCGAAGTCATATACTGCGATTTTCTCGTTTTTCCCTTTCCCAGCTCCATAAGCAAGTGCTGCAGCTGTTGGTTCGTTTACGATTCTCTTTACTTCGAGTCCAGCGATTTTCCCAGCATTTATGGTTGCCTGTCTTTGGTCATCGTTAAAGTATGCAGGAACCGTGATAACAGCTTCTGTTACTGTTTGTCCAAGAAACTTTTCAGCATCAGCTTTGAGCTTCATCAGAACATGTGCTGCTATTTCTTCTGGACGAACTTCTTTTCCGTCAAACTTGATAAGTGCTGCTCCGTCTTTTCCTTTTACGACTTCATAAGGAGCATTTTTTATCTCATTTTTTACTTCGTCAAACTTACGTCCGATAAATCTCTTTGCAGAAAATATTGTCCCAGCAGGGTTGGTTATAGCCTGCCTCTTTGCTGGAGTTCCAACGATAATATTTCCGTCTTTGTGAGCAACGATAGAAGGAGTCGTTCTATTTCCTTCAGCATTTGGGATGATCTTTGCTTCTCCACCTTCCATAAAGGCAACAGCAGAGTTGGTTGTACCGAGGTCGATACCGATTATTTTTCACATAGTATAATAAGTTAGTAGTTAATGTATTTTTACGTCATAATAATGACTCAGACACGATTTTATTCAAAATAGTATCCAAGTCAAAACTTTTTAGCACTTTTTTTAGTTGTGTGCTAATTTAAAGAATACAATCCTTTCTTTGAAGGAGTTTCCTCAGATATTTGCTCAAATTAAAACAGTATGATATAATATGTATTATGACCAATATAGAAGATACATCTCTTGAAGGTGCAAATGATAATATCTCTCTAGAGTTAGGGGAATGAGAAGAGGGAAGTATGTCGGGTGATCAAGCTCTCGAAGTTACTAGAGAACTTAATAGCACAAATATTGCAATTATTAGATGACTTTTTTTCAGTCCTTTTAGACCAGCAAAAGAAGTTGATAGACTTATGGAAATTCGAGAAGTAGTAAACGATAATAGCATAAAAACAAAAAAAGCAGCTTAAGCTACTTTTTTTTTGTTTCTATATTTCTTGAATTATTTCACGAATGAAACGATTTTCTTGAATACTTCAGGAGTCTCAATAGCAAGATTTGAAAGAACCTTTCTGTTGAGTACTACCTTCTTTTTGTACATTGAATGTATAAGAGCAGAGTAAGTTGTTCCACAGAGCCTTGCTGCATTGTTGATTCTTATAGTCCAAAGCCTTCTGAAGTTTCTTTTCTTAAGTCTTCTCCCTATATAAGAATTGAGACCTGCTTTCATCCAAGCATTTTTTGCTCTACTAAAAACTCTAGAATTCAACATTCTAAAACCTTTCGTTGCTTTTAGCATTTTCTTGTGTCTCTTCTTTGTCATGAGAGCTCTCTTTACTCTTACCATTGTTCCTAATTAATTATTAATAATATGTTGTAGTAGATGAAACTATCCGTGAGGAAGTTGTCTTGCTATTTTTTTTGCCTCACTTGGAGAAGCTACGAGTCCGTATTTACTTCTTCCTTTTGCTTTTTTACTTTTATCCATGAGTAGATGTCTCTTTCCAGCTTTTGAGAGTTTAAATTTCCCAGATCATGTAATTTTTACTCTCTTTTTCACTCCACTTCTTGTTTTTAAAGTCATGATATCTTATATAAATATTAAATTATTTTTTTGCTTTTAACATTACGTTAAATATATTTCTCGTTCTTCTTACTTCTCCATCAGCTTTGTATATATCTTCTAGAGATGTAACAAAATTATTTATTTTTTCCATCGCAAGATCTCCATAATGGTTTTCTCTTCCTCTGAGCATCAAACTAATTTTGAGAGCATGTCATCCTTCTGCAAATTTTTCTGCTTGTTTTCTCTTTACTGCCAAGTCATGATCTCAAATCTTAAACGTTATACGGAGTGTTTTGAGTTCAGGAGTCTTGGATCTTTGTTTATTTTTCTGGTTTTGTTTTTTTTGTCTGTAGAGGAATTTTCCATAATCAAGAATCTTTACTATGGTAGTATCTCCATTTTTTCACATCTCCATTAAATCCAGTCCTTTCTCTGCAGCTATAGTTTTTGCTTCGGAGAGAGTCATATCTCAGAGATTTCCATCTTCATCTGATATGAGTTGAATGTTATGAGCGCGAATCCTATCGTTGAGTACTTTACGTTTGTCTTTCACTTATGGAAGTTATGAACTAAGCCTTCTTTGTATCGAGAACCTTCATCATTTTTACAAAATGAGATTTTTTTCTCGATGCATTATTGAGGTGTATTATATTTTTTTTGACAAGTTTATCAATAGTTGATTGTAAACCTGACTTTACGTTTTTTCCGTCTTTATCCTTTTTATTGTAGTATGCGAGTTTTGCAGCTTTTATATCACCAGCTTTTATAGCTGTTTCAAAAGCGATTCTAGACTCTCTATAGAGGGCCTTGAAATGTGAATTTCTTGCATAATTTCTCTTGTTTTGTTTCAGAGCTTTCTTTGCTGACTTGATTAATGGCATCTTGTTTTCTTGGAAAAAATATAAAAATAAATACCTTAGTTTCCTTACACATTGACTAAAAACTATGATAAGCTGTGGGATTATATAAAAAAACGATAGAGTGTCAAAAGTTTTTTGGAGCTTTTTTCTTCTGAGTTTCTTCTTGCAGCTACCTCAGTTTCCCTCATTTTTTTTCTACTCTTTTTACAATATCTTGGATAAGGGTATTTTTAACAGTATCATCAAGAGTTCATTCAAGAGATTGCATGTACACTGTATAGCTGAAACTTCTCTGTCCTGAGAGTTTCTCTTCGTCTTCATAGATATCAAAAAGTTCTACTTTGGTAATGATTTGAGGATTTGTTTTCTCTATAGCTACTTGGATGTGCTTTGCTTTAATAGACTTGTCTACCACAAAGTTGATATCGAAATTATTTTCTTGAAACTGGGAAACTTCACGGGCTTTGGTTACAGTGTGTACGGCTTTTTCTATTTTTGAAACATCGAGGGTAAAGTAACCAATTCTTTCACGTAACTCAAAACTCTCAGCTACCATGGGGTGAACCTCTCCAACATATCCAACTTCTTGACCTCTGACAATTATCTTTCCTGTTCTCCCTGGATGAGAATATGACGGAGCTTCATCTATTGTTTCAAAGTAGAGGTTATCTATTTTAAGAGTTTTACAAAGATCAGAAACAGTAGTTTGTACTTCATAATATTGGTTTTCAGACTTTTGAGCGATGACTCCAGCTATTTCATAATTTTCTTCTATTTTAGTATCCTTGAGGTGGAAAACTTTCCCTATCTCAAAGAGTTTGAGGTTTTTGTATTCACGAGTATTGTTTTCAAGAGAGAGTAAAAGATTGGGGATAAGACTTCCTCTCATGTGGGTAATTTCTTCACTTAAAGCATTTTTGAGTCCTATGAGGTTTTTAATAGAAGAGTTACATTTATTCATTAACTCTTCGCTCACAAAAGAGTATGTATACATATCATAAAATCCACGAGAAACGAGAAAATTCCTGGATTCTTTCTTGATTTGATATGTTATTGTTTGTGCGATAGCCCCGAGATTGATCCTTGGAACGGTCATCTTAACCTTGTCATATCCATCAATTCTGGCTATTTCCTCTGCGATATCAGCTTTTGTATTGAGATCTTTTCTCCAGAGGGGAATAGTAAGTTTTCAATCTTTTTCAGTAATAGAAAGAATAGCGAGAATCTCAAGAGCTTCTTGTTCTGGGTAGTTTCTTCAAATAAGCGCGTTTATGTATTTCAAATCGAAATCTATGCTTGTATGCCCCTCAGGATTCTCATACACATCGGTAAATGCCTCGAGCTTGATAGAACTGAGGTTTTTTTCAAGTTCCTGAATGATAAGAGAAGGACCGGTATCTCTAATAGAAGAAACAAGGTCTTTTTCAAATACATTGAGAGCATCTGTACGTATCCCGAGTCTTTTCCCTGTCTTTCTCACAACAGCTTGATCAAACCATGCAGATTCGATAATGATAGTTTTTGTAGTGTCTGATACTGCTGAGTCCTTTCCTCCAATGATTCCTCCGAGAGCAATAACCCCAGCTTCATCAGCAATAACGATGTCGTCGCTGTGAAGCGAGTACGTTTTGTCATTGAGAGCTGTGAATTTCTCACCATTGTTGGCAAATCTGATATGAATAGAACCAGTAAGTTTAGCTTCATCAAAACAGTGTGTTGGTTGTCCATAGAGGTAGAGAGAATAATTCGTAATATCTACGAGAAGTCCTTTTGATTCTATATCATGAGAAACTAAGAGATCTTTTACGTATTCTGGAGAAGCGATGTTTTCTACTCCAGAGACTTTGAGTCCCATGTATCTCTTCACTATATGAGGGATGTCATTTTTGATACCAAGATCAGGAAGAGAAGAGAAGTCTCTTTTGGCCATATCGTAATCGAGTTTTTTCCCAGTTATTGCGGATATTTCTCTTGCTATACCGATATGACTGAATAAGTCAGGCCTGTGATTGATAGCTTTGTTATCTATTTCAAGGATGATATCGTTTATTCAGAGGTAATCTCTCATACATGTATCGAGTTCTGCATCATCCGGGAGTATTAGGATTCACTCTTGTCTTTCTTCGATGAGTCAGAGCTCATCTTCACTACAAATCATTCAGTTTGATGTTTCTCCTCTGATTTTTGTTTTTGCAATAATAAAGTCAGGTTTGAGTTCAGCTCATTCAAGTGCTACAGAAACCTTGATTCCTACTTTGACGTTTGGGGCTCCACAGATGATTTGACGAGTTTCTCCGAGTACTTCTACTTGGCAAATATTGAGCTTATCGGCTTCAGGGTGTTTGGCTACTTCTACTATTTTTCCGATAAATACCCTTTCAAGGTGTTTTCCTGTTTCATGAATCTCTTCTACTTCTGCTGTATGCATAATCAAATCAGTAGCCACTTCTTCAGGGGATTTGATATCTGGAATGTATTTTTTGAGGACTTTGTATGAGACTTTCACGAGGCTATAGTTTTATGATGTAAGGATTGAGTAGAAAGATAATGAGAAAGGAGAAAAAGGCAAGGGAAAGCGAAACAAAAAACCTCTCCTGTTAGGGAGAGGTTTTTTGTTATATTACCTTTTTCCGAGAGTATTACTTACATCTCATTTTACTCATGAATCTTCTCATATTCTCTGAGAATTATATATCCTTTGAACCATGATACTAGTTACAATCGTTGTAATCTGTTGACTGATAACAGCTTCAATTTCTAAGAATGATTTATCAAGTATCTGCCTATATATTGCATCTATATCCGGTTGAAATAGGTTAACTTCTTCTTCTGTAAGATTCAGACTATTAATCTGGTCATATAACTTGAAACCTATATTTTCGATGTCATTTTCAAATAACTCTCTTGCTTCCTGTAACTCCACACTAGACATAGAGTCTTGATGATTGTATATTTCTACAGAGGATGTACTATTTTCCCCTTGAAGAAATTTTATGATACTTTGTTCTGTCGATATTCAAGACATTCTAAAATCTGCACAAGCTTCCTCAGTGGTTACTTTTATATGTGAAAATCTATTTGGTAGCTCCTGGAAG
>JAMOOA010000168.1 GCA_027066255.1 Candidatus Altimarinota bacterium
GATACAACTCCAGAGACTTGACGCTCACAATTTTCAAACTCAGGGGATACAAAATGTTTATGATACGTTTCAATCAACTAATAAAGTACTGAGAAGTGAACTTATTAGAAAGTATAGAGATGGAGAATTTGAATACTATCAGATGCAAGGAATCATCAAGAATTATTCAGGTTTTATCTATCATACCAACAAGCTCTTTCAGTACCTCGCTATCAAAGACAGTGGAATACTTGGGAAAGAAGTCGATACAGCTATCCTCAGATCATATCAGAACGTCAGGATTTATTATACGAGGATGAAGAATATTATTAGTAGGAATCGTTAGATGAAATATCCAAGAGACTGGCAAGAATCTACAAATAATAAAAAAACAGGATGGTTACGTTACCAAGAAATAGCGCGTGTAACTGAAGGTACAAAATTTGATTTTTCTTGCCAAAAGAAGATTCTCGATATTTGAGCTGGAAAATGATTTTTTTTAGATCATTTAAGAAGGAATCACTTCACAGCAGCTCAATGAATTGATAGAAATCCTAGGAATAAAGAATCTTGCCCAAAAGTACTGATAACTCAATGACGTATATCAGAAATGCCCTTCAAGGATAACTCCTTTGATTTTGTTACCAGTTGCTCTGTTTTTCATAGCTCTGTCTATGATTTTCAAGATAATACAACAATGCTCACCGAAGTTCATCGAATACTAAAAAGGGATGGTCTATATATTGGTATGGAAGTTATTGAATGAGAACAATTGAAAGATATTATTGAAAAATTAAAATCTAGATCAAATAGTATTATTATTTGAGATTGATGAATAGGAAATCCTTATTTTATTGAAAGAAAAGACGCTCTATAACTCCAAACTATACTTTCCCTTCGCTACATCACTTCTCACTTCTTTGTCCTTAAAAGTCACAACTCTTTTCTCAAAAGCATCCACGATATTCTTGTCATGCGTTGCAATGATGATAGTTTTTCCGTCCTTATTGAGATCATCAAATATCTGCATAATCTCGTGGGAAGTATGTGGGTCGAGGTTCCCTGTTGGTTCGTCTCCGATGATAATCTCTGGATCGTGTACGAGAGCTCTGGCTATCGAAACTCTTTGCTTTTCTCCACCTGAAAGTTCACAGACAAAAGTATCTTTTTTTATAAGAAGTCCTACTTGCTCCAATGCTTCTGGAACTTTTTTTGCGATGTAAGAATCTGAGTATCCACATACTTCCATAGCAAAAGCAACGTTTTCATAGACTGATTTTGATTCAAGGAGTTTATAATCCTGGAATATAACTCCTATATTCTTTCTATACGTGAGGAGTACTTTTTCAGTCATGTTTTTATAGAGGTATGCACCACTATCAAGAACTATATCTCCTCTCTCTGGCTCAAAGTCTCCTATGAGAGAACGAATAAGGGTTGTTTTTCCCTCTCCTGAATACCCAATAAAAAATATAAATTCTCCTTTTTTGATCTCGAGATCTATATTTCTTAGGACAACTTTATTTTTAAATGCCAGGGTAACGTTATCTATTTTCACTAGTGATTTTTATGGTGTAGTTTCTAGGAAAGAAATGTACACAAAAACATAAGAAAAGCAAGGAAGCTCTCTTCCCTGCTCTTGATAAGGTCTTTTTTAGTTGGGTGATATAGATTATTTCTTCTGTTCTCTTTCCTTCTGTCTCTCCAAATGCTTCTGTCTCTTTTCATCTTCCTTCTTCTTCTTGAACTCTTCTTTTTTGAGTTCCCACTTTTCTTCAGCGTCTTCGAGGTCTTTCATGGTTTTTTGTATCTTTCCTTCTACGAGTTCACGTTTTTTGCAGTATCTCTCTCTACTTACCTGAAGTATTTTTTGATATCTTTCGTGAAATTCTTCTTCGTCTTTTTCATGTGGGGGAAATGTTGCAGCTGAAAATATAGGTGATGGCATTCCATCTATAAGTTGTTTGAGATATATCGTATACTTCTTCTGATTCATGAGGTCCTCCTCTACTATATCCCCAGAAAATGCTTCTGTGAGTATCTTTGCGTCATGATGTCCTACTTGGAAAGACACCAGTGTCCCGACATTTCCAAACACAGCTCCTCTGACTTCTTCAGTCATCTGGTCGATATACTGGTTGGCCATTACTAGGTTGAGTTTATATTTACGGGCTTCTGAGAGAATTGTGGAAAAGCTATCAGTTGCAAAATTTTGGAACTCATCTACATAGAGATAGAAATCCTCCCTTTTTGACTCAGCAATATCAGCACGACTCATCGCGTCAAGCTGAAACTTCGTTACCATCATTGCTCCGAGTAAGCTTGAAGCATCCTCTCCTATCTTTCCTTTTGAAAGATTCATAATAATAATTTTCTTGTTATCCATTGCCCATCTCATCGAGAATGAATTCTTTGGTTGTCCAAGAACATTTCTCAGAATAGGAGAGGAAAGGAATTGCCCAACTTTATTGAGTATTGGACCAGCCGTTTCGTTTCTTTGTTGAGGAGTGAGTTTTCCATACTCATGAGTCCAGAACTTTTTCACTATTGGATCAGTTATCTTTCTCACAACTTTGTTTCTGTAAACCTCAGAAGTCAGCATAAGAGGAATAGATATAAGAGTTGTATTTGGATACTCCATCAGTGCAAATATCGTATTCCTGAGCGTATGTTCCAGACGTGGCCCCCAACTATCTCCAAATATTCTCTTAAAAATACCTACGAGCCCTGAAGCAATAAATGGTCTCTGTTCTCTTGATACTCCATCAAGCATATTAAACGCTATCGGCCACTCCGTATCACTCGGGTCAAATATAATCACTTGATTGGTTCTATTTTTTGGTATCAGTCCGATAATTCCCTCAGCGAGATCTCCATGTGGGTCTATAACAGCAACTCCTCTCCCCTTCTTGATATCATCCATAATCATATTCTCCAGAAGTACCGACTTCCCCATACCTGTTTTCCCAATGATATACGTATGTCTACGTCTGTCATCTGATCACATACCAAAACTCATTTCTGTTCCACGGAAGTTCGTCTTCCCTATCGGAGTGAGATCCGTTTCCGGACGTACATCGTCAGTAAGATCTGGATCGATAATTGGGAGGTTTGATGGTGGTTCAAACGCGCGAGAAGATACCCAGTTGATAAAAGGGGTTTTCACATAACTTGTAGGTAAATGGACAAAACCAGCAAGTTCTGCTGTAGAGAGTATATCGTTTCCTTTTATAGTTCTTTCTTTTGCTCAGAGGATATCACTGTGATTTTTTGAAATCCCAAGTAATCTCAAGCTATTTTGTCAAAATTGATTAAAAACACTGAGTGTTGAAGAGATTTCTTTTATAAAAAGTCTTGAGCTCACGTCATCCTCTGATGCACAGATGATATTGATTTCTGTTCTGTACCCTTCTGAAGAAAGTTTATCAAGAAATTTTGTATTTATTTCTACATTTTCTTCTGTTGCTTCTTCATTTTCTCACTCTACTTTAGGCACTTCTTCTTCGTGTTTTGGTATCAAGAGAGCTATAAATTTAAATAAAAGGTATATGGGAAAAGCTAGTATCTTGAAATATATAAATGCTGGATGAAGTAATATATTTTTAAGAAACCTTGGGTAATTTGAAGTAAGAATAGGAATGATTTTCTTTGCATTCTTCTTCCATGATTTGGAAGAAACTGGACTAAAATTTACTTGAAAAGTATTGAGGCTATACTTCCCTGTCTTTGAAAGAGCTGAAGTGATAGAAGAATACGGATCTATCTCTGTTCCCGCTACTTTCTCCGAAATATCAACAAAACTCTTGAGCGAAAAATAATTATGTTTTATCAGTCCCAATTTTCATACTGTGATTTTATCGTCTGGGATATGACCAAGATAATCCTTTACTTCGTAAATTTCTACATTGGTAAACTGCGCGTAGACTTGTCACTTTAGAAATTCTTTGTATTTTTTCGGACAAATAAGAAAGAAACGAATTCTGTTTCAAACCTTGGTAATCTCAAAAGAAAACCCCTCTTGCAAATCATTTTTCTTTGCAGCCTTGTGAAGGATAATAAGAATTTGATCAAAGACTCCTGGTCATTTTTCATTATTCTTATCTACGAGGATTTCGAGGAAGGTTTTATTCATTTTTTGGGTTCTTGTATATCTCCGATGTAATATGCTATCATATTTATTTCAAAAAATACAATTTTATACCTTGACTATAATATTAATTCATTTTCTATAATTCCTGTAGACCAAACTCCGTGTTCATTGCAATACGCGCGAAGCTCAAAACTATCTAAGTCCTCTACAGAAAATGCATATATAGGATCTTCGTCTACTTCAAAAAGATGTTCTTCTATCATATCTCCATGTTCATCATATAGGGCAACACTTGCAATACGATGGTCTTCTTGCATAGGGTGGACTTCTACTCATATCGATACCTCTACCTCTCTTGTATCAGTGTGAAGTATATGAGGAATATGCTCCTTCTCTATATCTGAAAGCTTCTGAGGGTTTTCTGCATACAGAACTTCTTCTATAATTGGTTGGAACATGTCTGATTCTGCTTCACAATTTGGACAGTAAAAATCCGGTATATCATCAAACCTCATGTTTGCTTCTATTCATAGCTCTTCTTCTCCAAAGGCTTCATCATAAATATAAGAGCAATCAATACAAAAATATCGCATGAAAGAGAGGTTATATACTATATAAGATACGCATCTCTAAGATAATAATGTAAGAAAAAAAATAATCAAATTTTCCTAAATATATTATTTTTCTACAAATGATTGACTTTATGACTTAATGAGGTATATTATATATTATACATAACAAATAATCCTAATGTTTTATCAATCAATGCATGCTCAGGTAATGTCTGAAGGTCTTGGATACCTACAAGAGGACATACATTGACCTTCAACTAATCACCTTGTGGCTGCGATTATAAAAACTGGCCAATATTGAAATATAGAAGATATCGTTAATACCGAGAGGCTTTATGCTAATAATGATAGCATACACCTAACTCCACAAGTCATTAGATGATACATCAAAAACGGAGAGTACCAAAAGGCAATGCAACTATTGCGTGACAATATAACTCATAAAAAAGAACCACAAGCAGCCTACTGAAAACCTCTACAATACTTTGACTACAAAGATTCCATAAGGGATATGTCACAGAAAGAGGTCCCTGAATTTCTCATTCTAGAATACGTAGATATACTACTCGAATCACACGAGACATCTCATTATATCACCGAATTAATGGATGAGCTCAGAAAAATACAAAGATACAATGTCATACAAAAAATAATCAAACAGAAAGCTCCAAGGATAACTCAAACTGTGCTGCAAATAACTCATGACCTTATATCATGAAAAATTCCTTCAAGAAAAGAAATAAAGAATGCTATTGTTCTATTTTTTAGTGAAAAAAAAACAAGAAGAAGCGTTTCGATCCTCTGTTTCTACTTGTATATATGCGTTATATAAAAAGAGGGTTCCTATAGAGATATTGGTAGAAGCTATAATGACCTACAAGAAACACTCCTCAGGATACGTGATATGTAAATGAGGTTATGTAGCTAATTGTTATGATATAGATTCTGAGATCCGTGAGCATTACTATAAAACTCAAGATTTTGATGCTGTTCAAATATTTATAAAATCACAAGACCCTAATTCCCTCCATCTAAACGAATTTCATTTGGAAAAGTTACGTTATCTTGTAGAAAAAAAGGATAATACATGACATAGAGAATTACTAAAAGAGTACATTAGTATAAGAGATAGAAGGTATGAAATTAATAATGAATACTACAAGAAAGAAAGAAGGGAGTTTAAGAAAGAGATGCTTTCATATAAAGATCAAATAGCCATCTATGCAAAAAAGGAGGAAGAATATAGGAATATGGGGGGAAATTTCACAGACTTTCCACCTATGCTTCCAAGAAACTCGAGTTGGCAAAATAGAGTTCAAATGTGTAAATGTCAGGCAGAAAAATACTGTGAGCTCGCTATATATGAGCTTTTGTATTGAGAGTATGATGTTGCCAAAAGTTATATAGAGAATATGATGAACGCTACTGAGTCTATTACAGACAATGTAAATCCAGATGAATGTGAATCTAGAGATATCTGACACCTGCAATGAAAACGGAGAAGACCCCTTAAAAGAGCACTCAAAGCTCGATTCTATGAATCAGACCTATTTGAACATCTACCTAAGATAAAATGATGGAATCATATACCAGAGAACCCTAAAATTAAAAGAGAACGACTCAAACTAAAAACTGAAAGAAGAGAAAGGCGAGACAAAGAAGAATGAGATAGACACAATAAACTTTACTTTGAGGAAAAATTACAGTCCCTCCTATCTACAAAGAAATATATCGACAAATGAGATTTAGAAGGAGCTATTCAGGACCTCTCAGATTGAAT
>JAMOOA010000169.1 GCA_027066255.1 Candidatus Altimarinota bacterium
CAGTGTGGACATATCTTTCTCACGAGCCTTTGAGCTACAATAGTATCAAGAGCAGAAGCGAGAATATATGGTTTGAGTCCCATGTTGATGATACGATCGAGTGTATCGGCTGCACTTTTAGTATGAAGTGTGGAAAGAACAAGATGACCTGTGAGGGAAGCTGAAGTTGCAGTATTGAGAGTTGCAAAGTCACGTATCTCCCCAACCATAATGACATCTGGATCTTGTCTCATCAAGGCTTTGAGTCCTACTTCAAAACTGAGCCCTGTTTTCTCGTCTATTTGTGATTGAACTATTCCTTCGAGGTCGTACTCTATTGGATCTTCAAGAGTGATGACTTTCTTGTCTCTGGTATTAAGTTTTGAGAGGATAGTATAGAGTGTGGTTGTTTTACCAGAACCAGTTGGTCAAGTAATAAGAATCATTCCATTTTTTTGATTGATAGATTTTTCGAGCATTCTTTTAGACGTCCAAAAGAATCATAGTTGTTCAAAATCAATAATAGCGTTACTAGAATCAAGAATTCTACAAACGATATTTTCCCCATACTTTATAGGAAGAGTAGAAACTCTAACATCGATTTTTTGAGTATCTTGTACTTCGATAGAGTACTTTCCATCTTGAGGGATATTGGTAATATTGAGCTTAAGATTCGCTGCATACTTGAGTCTTTCAACTATTTTTTTGTATTCTTTGTGTGTAAGACGAAATATATCGACAAGTACTCCATCAATACGAAAACGAACCACTACATACCCTTCAAAGCACTCATAGTGCACATCAGAACTTCCGACAACGAGAGCTCCGATAGAGACATCTTTGAGAGCCTCGTCTGTTGCCTGTTTTTGAAGTGAAGCTTTTACTTGATCCTCTATCTTCCCGAAACGACTAGAGCTGTATTGCACTTTTTCCTCTTGCTCAAGAATTTTTTCTTTGAGTTCTTCGGTTTTTAGTGGTCTTTTTGTTGTTTTTTTTGCTTTTACTGCAGCCATTGGGTAGAGATATTGATTATATATTTCAAGAGTATCATATTTGTGTGAATGATGCAAGAAATGAGGGGGGGGAGGCATATGTACCTATGTTGCTAAGTAGTAGATTAAAATCTCTCCCGTATTAGAATCAAAATAAAGAGCCCTATTTCTAGGGCTTTATTGCTATGAATCATAATGGTACGCCTGAGAAGTTTTGTGTGAGAACTTTTAGGGATTGTTGTTGAAAATTACGTACTCATAAAAATATTGACAAATAAATATTTAATACTATAAATAACAGTACTTTTAAGTACTTAAATAAATATTTCATGCAAAAGAGGGATAGTGGATATGAGGGACTTTGTTATTTACAATAGAGTGTAGAAGGAAAAGAATATACTCCACCAGAGATTATAGAATATACTCTTGATATTAAAAGACTTGTAGATGGAGGGATAATAGCACCCAATGAAGTGGATACTATTGTTAGAGAAAAAGACGAAGTCCTTTCGGGGAAGTGATATTCTATAGAAACAAAGAGTTCTCAAAAATGAGAGGTAGAGCAAATCGTCTATACAAAAAATAGATTTAACTGTCTTCCACCGATAAGGGATGAAAAATGATCGCTTCTTGCAAGAACTGATTTGGCATCAGTTAGTGAAATAGGGGATGGATACGAAACAATAAAGGAATTGTTTGAGAAACTCAATTCTATCACTGATACTCAAATAGAACCGTTGTATGAACCATATTACTATTGAGAATATGATGAAGAAAACTGAAGAATACCTACATATATAATCGTTGGAGATATACATGCAGATCACTATGGGATAGATCAGGAATGAAAAGATATGGACTGTATTAGAGAGATACTTTTTTCTCAATTGAGTAGAGTTTTTTTAGTTGAGGAAGACGAATGAGCGGATCCTGAAGTTATGGCTGTAAGTATCTTGAATGAAAAGTTTGGTATTTCTACTATATGACTTGAAAATGAATTTCATACAGATTCTAGGCACTTTAAAACCCAATGGTTTTCTGATAAGAGAAAGAATAGAACAGGAATCTGAAAATGAGTTTCAGAAGCATCAATTGATTATATTTGACTAGAAGATGAATTTATTGTTGCAGCAACAATGATTATATGAGGCCTGGGTCTTCAAGAAAAGGCTCTAAAAAGTGTCATCTTTTCTGAGAAGGGGAAAGAACTAGAAAAAATAGACGTATCTATATCCCAGGAGGAATTTATACGACTATATGAAAAAAACAGAGGCTCCATTTTGAAAGATACAGGGTATGATCCCTTTAGTGAATCTACGAGAGAAATCCAAAGAGAAAGGGTTGACTTAATGATTGAGAGTATGAGAGAAACTCCTATTGAGGAATTGGTAGAAATATATAAGGTAAAAGGCTATATGAAAACGCACCTTATGGAATCATTGCTAGGAGGTGGTACTAAATGAAAAGTCTTATGATTTCTCTTGAAGAAACTACACAAGATATTGTTAGGATTTTCAACGAAAGAATCGGATATAGATATCCTAAGAGAAGGTATAATAGAGAAGAGCTTAGAGAAGTACGAAATTATTATCAGAGCAAGAAATAATGAAGGAATTGATATAGTTTCAGAAAATATGTGAGACACAAAAATAGCAGCTATGGTTTATGGGAAGGCACATATTCCGGACTTAATGAAGCAGTTAAAAGAAAAGTATAATGGAAAGGTAAATATTTATGTTGCTAAGTAGTAAAGGTTAACAAAAACCTCCAGTACTAGAATCACAAAAACAAAGCCCTAGAAATAGGGCTTTGTTTGCTGTAAAACATAATGGTACGCCTGGCAGGACTCGAACCCACGGCAAACCTAGGTCCGCGGCCTAGTGCTCTTCCAACTGAGCTACAGGCGCATATCAGTAGTATAACGGATATTGCTAAAAACTTCAAGTTTTATAAGCTTTCGTAGTATATAGAAAACAGAAAAAAGTAAAGAAAAATACATTTTGGAGATGAGAGAATATTTCCCATAATGAATAGAAACTATAAAAACTAAGAATAGAGATATAACATGGAGGAGAGAATCAGTATAAAAGGACATAACGTTTGCTATGATAGGGAAACAACTACTCAAGACATATCTTCTATACTTAAAACTCGATTTACTCCCGAAGATCTCACCGAAAAATCCCTTGATGACCTTCATGATCCATACTTACTGTGTGGGATGAAGGAAGCCGTAAAGAGAATCAAACAGGCAAGAGAAAACAGAGAAAGGGTGATAATATTCTGAGACTATGATGTTGATGGAGTTACCAGCACCTCTATCCTTATGCATCTTTTCAAAACCTTGAAGATGGATGTGAGCTATAGACTTCCTCACAGAGTCAAAGATGGGTACGGGATGAAGAAGTACTTTATTGACGAACTTGCAGAGCTATGAGTGGATCTCATTATCACAGTTGATTGTGGTACGAGAGATGTGGATGTCGTACGATACTCAAAAGAAAAAGGAATCGATATTATCGTAACAGATCATCATGCTGTGCCAGACGTTATCCCAGAGGAAGCTGTTGCCGTTATCAATCCCAAGAGACCAGATTGTTCTTACCCATTTAAGTGACTTGCAGGAGCATGAGTCGCCTATAAACTGATGATGGCTGTTGCCAAGGAATATATGGATGATGAAAAATACAAAAACTATATCAGGGAAAGTATAGATATTGCAGCAATAGGAACAGTGGCTGACTGTATGACACTGACAGGAGAAAACCGTACTATCGTTTCTCTCGGACTCAAGCAAATTAAAAACTCTCGTAGTAAATGAATCAGAGCACTCATAGAAGACAAAATCCACGAAGATCTCGACGCAGATATATTTGGTTTCCTTATTGGCCCTCGTCTCAATGCCGCAGGGAGAATGGATACCCCTTATAAGGCAGTGAATCTCATACTCAATAATAGCGATTCACTCGGAAAGACACTTAACGAGATAGAGATGCTCAATGACCAAAGAAAAGCTCTGACAACAGAATTTGTAGATAAAGCTCTTGGTGAAATAGAAGAAGGGAACAATATTATCATTTACCATTCTCCTGATATCAGGCATGGAATTATTGGTATCATAGCAGGAAGACTTACAGAGAAATTTTATAGACCAAGTATTGTTCTGATAGATGAAGGAGACAAGCTTGTTGCTAGTTGCAGGAGTCCGGAGTACTTTTCTATTATTGACTTATTAGAAAAATACAAAGACTCTTTTATCGCGTTTGGTGGACACAAGCAAGCAGCAGGGTTTAGTATACTCAAGGAGAGCTTTGAAGAGTTTAAACAGAAAATTCAAGCAGATCTCAATGCTGAAGATTTTTCACAACATACGAAGAAAATTGAGATTGATAAGTGTGTAAAATTAGACGAGATAGGGTTCAAGTTCTTGGCCTCTATGAATACATATAAGCCATTTGGACTTTGAAACCCAAAGCCTGTATTTATGATAGAAAACTTTGAACCAGAAAGAGTTTCGATTCTCTGAAAAACTAGAGAGCATCTCAAATTTGAGAATCGTTACGGATTCAAGATATTTGCTTTTGGTTTTGGAGAACATTATGATGAGCTAAAAAACATCCCGAAGATGGATATTATCTTTGATCTATCTGAGGATAACTGGATGTGAAAAAGAGGACTTATGTTCCGAATTATTGATATTGTCATTTAAGATTCCTTAAAACTCGAGCTCTCTACTCGTGATGTGGTTGCTCGTGCGAATTTTCAAGAAATTCACGAAGGAAGAGGGACAGATAAGTGATGAGTTTGGCTGGATATTTCCCATAAATCTAAAAAGTATATACTCGAAAGACTTCCAAAAATGCACTCGATGATTCTCAAGTACAATAATGTAGATATATCAAAAGATCCTGTAGAAATATCTCCAACGACCCACTACACAATGTGAGGGATCTGGTTTGACCCAAAAACATACGAAACAACACTTAAAAATTTTTTTGTAGCAGGAGAGTGTACGATGTGAGTTCATGGAGCCAATAGACTCTGAGGAAATTCTCTGATGGAGACGATGGTATTTTGAAAAAATGTAGCACAAAGGATACTTGATACTTTTGAAAATATCGCTCCTGATAATTCAGATGAGGTCGTACACATTTCTCCTGTATGCGAAGGAACTCTTGATGCAAATGGGACTCTCACGGAGATACGTAAAGAGGTGTGGGAGTACGCATGAATCGTTCGTACAGAAGAAGAACTTCTTAAACTCACACAGATACTTTCAGAATATCGCATAAAAATACAAAAAGAGTGAATCAAGTGTTCATGAGATGAATATACTAACACGATGATGCACAATCGCATACACACGGTTCTTGATTTTGCAGAACTGATATGTAAGTGAGCCCTTGAGAGGAAAGAATCTCGAGGAGCACACTATCGTTTGGATTACCCAGAAATGGATGAGAGGTTTGCAAGGAATTATCTCCATCAAGTTTGTGATGGAAAAATAGTTTCCACTTGGAAAGATGTCCCTGCTCCATCCTCAGAGCTTCAATATGGACTCGATACTTTTGAAGAACCAAATAATTATGGTCATCAGGAATAATTTTTTTGAAGCAAGAGTTTGAGAGTAAAAGAAACGAGGCTTGAATTCCAAAGGTATTTTTATAGACTATGGACGAAAAATATTTTTTATAAGTAAGTTTTATGCAAAAAAATACAAAAATAGTAGCAACTCATGGTCCTGCGATACCAACAAGCAAAGAACTTTTTGCTCTGTACGATGAAGGAGTGAATATTATTCGTTTTAATTTTTCTCATGCTCAGTATGATCTCGTTTCAGAAGTTCTTGAGGTTATGAGGGAGAGTAATAGAAGTGGAAGGACAGCTCTTTCTATGCTTCTAGATACAAAATGACCAGAGATACGTACGGGGGATCTAGATGAGAAGCAAATCTACAAAAAAGGAGATAATTTCAAATTTTATATCAACAAAGATGTCTTCATAGAAGATGGAAAATCTCTTTATTGTGATTATTCACACCTAGGAGAAGACGCATTTGTAGATCAAATAATAGATGTAGACAGTGGGTTATTTCAGATACAAGTCCTCTCTATTACTGATGATTATCTGGAAGTACAAGCACAAAATGATGCAACTATCGGTTCACGTAGACATGTGAATCTTCCTGGAGTGAGACTCAAGATGCCAGGAATTACACAGAAAGATAGAGAAGATATAAAGTTTTGAGTAGAACAAAGTATGGATTTTATAGCCATGAGTTTTGTGAGAAATAAAGGAAATGTTGATGAACTCAGAGCATACCTCAAAGAACTTTGA
>JAMOOA010000170.1 GCA_027066255.1 Candidatus Altimarinota bacterium
CCTAGAAAAGAAACTCTTCATTTCATTATCAAACCGTTTGAGTTACTTTTAAAATAGCCCCAAATATAGCAAACGCAAACCAAATAACAAATACTCCTGCTATAAGAATAGCAAGAGGTTCTATCCATTTTGTAAGATTTTGAAGCGAGTAATTTACTTCCCTTGTATACTGCTCATTTATTTTTTTTGATACTTTTTCAAGAGATGCTGTCTTCTCTCATACAGAAAGCATTTGAAGAAAGTCCTGAGGAAAGTATTCATGATGTTCATCTACTTGTTCCATAGAATCTACTATTTTATTTCCTCAAGAAACACTAATGATTACTTCTTGAAGTATCGACTCATACACAACGTTATTGAGTGATTTTGAAGTAAGTGTTAGTGACTTTACTACAGGAACACCACTCCCTATGAGGTTTCAAAGGCTCAAGGAAAGAGTAGAAAGGATATAATTTTTGTACACTGTTCCAACAAGAGGAAGTCATAGGTACATATAATCAAAGTTTGCTTTTCCTTTTTCTGTATTCTTATATCAAAAAAGAAGTACCCCTGCTGCTGCAAGTACAAGTATAAGAGCTCCAAAATTGAAGCGTATAAAATCTGAAGTAGCAACAAGCGCTTGTGTTGCTACTGGAAGTTCTACTTCAGCTGTCTCAAAAAGAGGTGTAATAGAGGGAATCACATAGGTCAAAACTATAATAACTGAGACAAAAAGAAATAAAAATATAATAGATGGGTATGTGAGTGCCGATTTTACCTTTCTGCGAAGTTCGTAACTTTTTCTCATATTTTCACTTAAACTGGAAAGAGATCATGCTAACTTCCCAGTTGCTTCACCTGCTTCAATAATAGAGACTTCTGATCCTGCAAATATTTGAGGGAGCTTCTTCATAGACTTGCTAAAAGAATCTCCACTCGAAACAAATGTTTGAAGCTGTACTATTTTTTCTCGAAAATATTCATTCTTTACTTTTATTTGAACCGATTCTAATATCTCTGATATAGTCACTCCTCCGTCAAGCATCACTGAAACATATTCGTAGAAATTATACTTATCTACCAATGATGGCTTCCTAGAAAGAAAAGAAATATTACGTGATTCCATTTTTTATTTTTTATAAAACAATTTGAGAGGGAGCGTCACTTGAAATGATCCTTCTTTTCCAAATTTTGGATAAGTAAAATTATCCATAAAAAAAGTATACTGGGAGTCTTTTGAGGTAAAATAAGAAACGAATCTAAGGAGAGCCCTTTGAGATGAGAATCGAGCTGTTATATTTATAGTACCTTCATTAAAGCCCAGGTCTCCTGCTGAGGATTCTGAGAAATTGACTCCTTTAATAGTAATAGAATCCTTCCCTTTTGAGTTAAAATCTTTGACATATAAATGTATATAATTAAAGAGATTTTCTGAATTAAAATCAATAGTATACTTTGAGATATCTTTAAGTAATACATCTTGATTTGAAGAAAACTTTCCCTGAAGTTCTTCAAGCTCAAGGTGCTCTTTTTTGAGGTCTAAAAATTCTTTTGTATTTTTTATTTTTTCATCAAACTGCTCCTGAAGAGTATAAAAAAACGCTTTAGTAAAGAAAAGAAGAATAAAAAAACTTATAAGAAGTATGACATACGAAACAAATTTCTGATTTCAACCATTAAGATCCATAATTGTGTTTATTATTTTATACTAAAGATAACTGGGAATTTAATATTATCCTGTCCTGAGAAACTATTAATTGGTTCAAGATGAAAGAGGGATGTCTCATTTTTATTATATTCATTCATAAATTTAATGATTTTCTTATAAGCTAATCCTCTGTCATTTGATTCTGAAACAGCGTTGAGGTAAACCTCCCCATTATTATAGGTAAAGTTTTCAAAAATAAGATCATAGCGAACCATTACCCTTAAGGAGTGTTCTACAAACTTTGAAATCTCTGAGTTTTTGGTCATCTCATCGAGAACTTTTCTATTCAAATTGTACAGATAATAGGCTTCTATATTTTTATCCTCTCTGAGTTTTTCTATAGAGCTCTTCCTTTCAGTAATCTGCTGTAAAAGTGAAATATTTTCTGCTTCAACACGTCCAGAGTAGAAAAACAAAGCTACTGTAGAGAGTATAACTAATAGAAGAAAAACAAGAGAGAGATACATATCTTTCTTCTTCTTTTTTTTAAAAAATTCTTTTTCTATAGTCATAATAATAATTTAAGTTTTATGCAACATTTAATAAATTCAAGAAAAAGTTTGTTATCGGCCAAGCAAGCCAGATCAATACGATACCAATAGCAACGTATATAATTGTCATCTTTGATTTCTTGAGTTTCTCTTCATCTCCGTTCCCTGTAAGTATACTAAATCCTGCGTATATTATGTAAACAACAGCAATAATCGAAATAAATGTTAGGAGATATATGACAACATCCTGGATATATTCAGAAAGAGTCCTGTCTTTTTCTATATCATTAATTCCTTGTTTTGCAAGCTCTATACCAGCATCAAGTCAGCATTCTCCATCTGAACAAATATATGCATTTGGTTGAGAATCGTTTATAAAATCGTCGAGAAACCCCGCATTTGCAGAAGAAAAGGAGAGAAAACAGAAAAACAAACTTAGAAATATAATTATTCTTTTCATACGAGACATAGAAGTTAGGGTTTACTTTTGGCTTATTATATATAAATTAAGGAAAACTCAAAAGTTATTTTTATACTCCTAGTACTTCTAAAATTATGTCGAGAATTGCATCTAAGAGACTCTTTTATGGTTATTTTTTTCTCGGTGTTTTTACCCTTATGTGTTACCATATTTATGGCATAGAGATAAGCATGAGGTTCCTTTGAGGTCTTCTTGTTTACCTTATTGCATCATATGCAATATACTGGGTCTTTAGCTCTCTCTTCAAATGAGAAGCCGTAGGGTTCTTTCATTTCTTTGTTGTGTACGTATATAAGGTAAGTGTATTTCTTTCTGTTATCCTACTCCTAGGTGGTGGTTTCATGTATTATCAAAATGACATACACCCTTCTAAAATGCCTCTCTATACTCTAAGTAATGGAGAAAAGACTATTAAATTTCAGGCTATGAGTCATATAGGAAGAAAAAGCTTCTACAGAAAAGTAGAACTCGATATATCTCGCGCAAAGACTGCAGGTTATGTGTTATTTTATGAATGAGTACGACCAGGAACAGAAGCAAATAAGGCAATATTTGATGCTGCTTTATGAGTGCAAATCACTCCCGAGTTGTACGAAAGTTTTTCCAAACTCTACTGAGTGGATATGCAGGAGAACGAGGACTTTCTCGGAATAAAAAATAATCTCGATTTTAACATAGATCTTAGTATAGATGAGATTGTGGAACTCTATCTGAAAAAGTTCCCTTCCAAGAAAAATGAGATAAAACAACTACAAGAGAATGATTCTATCCTTTCTCACTTCTGAAAAGAAGATATAACACAGGATTCTTCCAATCTCACCATGGAGTTACTCAAAAGGCTTTCTGAAAAAGATGACAAACAATTACTCGTACTGAGGTATGTGAACAAATCTATGTTAAATTTTATAATTAAACATGAAGGATTGAGGAACTTTATCATTGAAAAAATTGGAAAACCTGATATTTTTTCGGTTATTCTTGATGATAGAAATGTCCATATAGTAGAAGAAATAGAAAAATCTGAACATAAAAAAATATTTATTATTTATGGACTCATGCATTTTGAATGAATACTGCACATACTACAAAAAAGTGATCCTCGATGGGAAATAATTGAAACAAAATATAAATACCCTATAACCCTTCCTGCTGAGCTCCCTTATATTTTCTCTCAATAAAACAAACTTCCTACGTACAAATATCATCCTACGAGATAAATAAAAACCATCATAGTAAAGCCAAGTGTAAGAGCTATATCATAAAGAGCATGGAGTCAAATTCCCATTACAAGGAACAAAAAAATATGGAAAAAGGACGTACGTATCTGAGATGTAAATCCCTTACCTGTTTGTAGGTAAAGATAGGAGCTGAGGAAACCATAAGAAATTACACTACTACATAAAACATGAAGCATTGTTGAGAAAATAGAGCGAAATATCCCTACTTTAAAAAGCTCGCCCGACCCCCCTAATTCTCAGTAAAGTGATGAAATATAAAGTATATTCTCCATAAAGGAAAATCACAAGGCTATAAATATAGTACCCAAAAGTCCTTTTTTTAAAGAAAAAGAAGAATAATTTCACATCCCTAAAAAATAAAAGTATTTCGAAGACTCTTCCAAGAGTGCTACTATCACGTAGTAAAATATTACTATTTTTAAAGAGTTAAATACATAATTTTCAAAATATATTCCTTCCGAAATAAAGATATTTACGGACGGGAATATTCAGAAAATAATCTGTAAAAAGTAAAATAACCCTAAAATACCTGCAAGAAGTACTCAATAATACACAACACTTAAAATAAAAAACTTTCGATTTTTTACCTTGAAAAAACCTCTTAAAGAAGGAATAAATAAAATCCAAGACATTACAAATATAAGTGATAATAAAAGAGAAGTGTAAGAAAATACATCTCACAACACATATATATTTTTGAATATATTTATCTCCATCGCCCCAAGGAATGAAGACACTCTATCAATATACAGTATAGGAACTACCGAAACAGCTCCTGCTCCTATTCCCCACAAAAAACGCTTCTTACTAAGCTGAGACCCCTCAATAAATGTAAATATATAAGCCCACAAAACAATAGGGATAAATAAGCTAATCCCTAAAAAGGTGTATGCAAGTATCTGTAGTATCATGTTAAGAGGGTATGTATTTTCAAAATTTATTCAAATTAGGTTTATCAAAAAACCTCTCGCATGCGAGAGGTTTTTAAAATCGAGATATTTTTATTTCATTTTTACTTCATTCTTATTCTTGAGTGTTCCAAATTCGTGAGTTGATATCTTGTCATCTGAAATAGCATAGACATCATCCCCTATATATAGAGCTCTTTTTATAAAACTTTTATTAAACTTCCAACTTCTGTTTGCGAGGTATTCTCATATAGGAGAGTCTGCGAAACAGTATTCTGGAACATATTTCTTTTGTGGTTTTTGTCCACAGTACATAGTTCCATCAAGAAGTTCTCTACACTCTGGTTCTTCTGTATCTACTGAGTATTGACTACATTCTTTCTTTCTTTCTTCTTCGAGTCCTGAAGTATCTATGTGTGTTGTTTTCGCTTCTACTTTTACTCCTGAGTTTTTATCTATTTTTATAGATATAAGCCCATTGTAGAAGTCTGTATTTTTATAGTTCTCATCTCTTTCATACAATGTTGCTGGAAGAAGAAGTGTTTTCTTGTCAGCATTCCAGACAAACATACGTGGATTGTGGAGTGCCTCACTATAACTTCCTTGTCCTCCAAATGTTTCTGTATAGAGTTGCTCTACGATAATACCCTTATAGTCTCCTGAATCACATTTTTCTTCTTGAATAGCTGTAAGTCCATCATCTCCACATTTCTTGTCATAATTGATTTTATAGAGATCTACTTTGAGTCCATTGGTTGTCGTTCCTCCCCACTGATTAATTTTAGTATCATTTCCTAGTCCGATAATATGTGTGTCATCATATGGGTGAAGGTAGGTTGAGAATCCTGGAATCTTCAACTCTCCTAGCACTTTAGGATTTTTTACATCACTGAGGTCTATTGCAAAAAGTGGATCTATTTGTTCGAAAGTTACCAAGAAGAGCTTGTCTCCCATAAATCTGCTTGATTGAAACCTCTCTCCTGGAGCCAGTCCAGTGAGTGAGGAGATAAGTTCTAGATTTTTATCGAGAATATACAGTCCTGTCGATTGCTCTGGCTGCCACTCGGAAGTAATGATTCTGAAATTCCCATCCTTTTCATCCATACTATATTGATTGAGTGGAGCGCCTGGAACGAGTCCTGTCTTTTGGTATTTTACCTCCATTTCATCAACAGAGAGTTTGTGTACAAGAGTGTTTTGGGTTCCTCCCCAGAAAAATGGCATCGCACATATTGCGTCAGCTGGACATGAGAAGTTATTTGGCTGGTAGATAGATTCTGTGAGATACAAATTATCAAGACTCATGTACACGTTTGAGTTGCTTCCTGCAATCACTTTTGTTTTTACTTCTTTTTCAGCATCCTGTATATCAATTATCGATATAATATTGTACCCTGGATTGAAGTTGTTTTTCTTAAGTGTTTCTTTATCTGGAAAACTATACTCTATAGAATTACAGTCTGCTATAGAACCTGTT
>JAMOOA010000171.1 GCA_027066255.1 Candidatus Altimarinota bacterium
TAAGTTGAAAATTAGTCTCTTCAGCACTTTATGTTTCCTGAAGATGAGACGGCCGTTACAGTTCATCATTGAAAAGCTGTACCTGCGGTATTTACAATAGAATAGTTTGCTGGGCAAGATGTTGTTACTGAACTTGCTGTATATGCAACTGTCACAAAATTCCTCGTTGAAACACTATTATCCATCTTCGCAGTACCTGAAAAAAGCATTTTTCAGGTACTAAACGTTACTTTTTTACTAGAAAGGTCTATTCCTAAGACGGCTCCTGTAGGAACTGTGATAATTCTTGTCCCCACAGTGATATTTCCATATACTTTTATCCCTCCTGTTGGGTATGTACAATTTGCTGGGACAACCCAATTCCCATTAAAAGGAGGCTGACATGTCGCAGCAGTAGCATAGGAGATAATACAAAAATAAATACTTCCTATTATAAGAGAGAGTATTTTCTTGAATATATTTATATGTTTTTTCGACATATCTCTAAAAAACTATTTTATGATATAAAATATAGACTCTTGCGTTGTATCGAGATTTACTGTGTCTCCTCCTATGGTGTTATAATCATAGTTTGATGTTGATCCTGTAAATGTTACTATTTCATCAATTGTTGTGGTATCATTTACAAAAACTCCTGTTCCTGTCGTTTCAGAGATAGTACCAATGTTTGGTATTATCTCAAATCAGATTCCTTCAAAATTCTGAAATCCTCATAATTCACTGTAAGCATAGCCATGAAGTTCCTTATCTATTTCACAATAATAGACAAAGATACTTGAAGAATAATCAAAATCCATAAATCCTACAGATTCACTATAGGCATACCCCCCAAGTTTGTACCCATATCCTGATGGACAAGCCCCTGTTGACCCTATAATTCTTACATTTTCTGAGGTATCTGATGACCAATCTAATTCAAAAAATCAAAGTACTGAGTCATAATACCAGCCTATAAAATAATTTCCTATTACTGTGGAATTATTTCATTTATTTATATATGTAGCTTCTGATGTGCCAGTTCCTGTCTCTACCAAAGAGCTACTTGTTCATACTCCATCAGCTATGTCATCGGGTAGTACTTGAGAAATAATATCTTCTCAAAAAACAAAACCAAAAATAGTTATCCCCAATACAGTAAAAAATATTTTTATTTTTCTTCAAATGATTTTTCCTACTTTCTTTTCTCTTTTTATCTTTTCCATATAGTATGACTTTGAAAATAAGTCTGCTGCTTTTATATTGAAATAAGTATTTATATCCTCCGACTTAGTACATGATACAGATAGCACACTACTTTTGGTATTCTATTTGTCCAATATCGCTTTACTTATAAAAAATCTATTTTAGAAACTAGCCTTTGTCTCCTTTATGAAAAACAAAAACTCCTCGGGTTTTACGCTCGTAGAACTCATTGTTACTGCAACTATCCTCGTTATACTCACAGCTGTCGGTTTTTATAGTTATTCTCAAAATCTCACAGATGCAAGGGACTCAGTAAGAAAGTCTGACGTGGCTGATATAGAATCCAAGCTCAAGCTCTACAAACAAAAAAGAGGAGCCTATCCTACTCCTTGAGATAGTTTTAGCCTTACTAATAGTGGTGTCCTTGTTGCAAGACAATGAAAACTCAATAATAGTGTAGCTCTTTCTACTGCAGATTCTATTCCTACGGACCCTCTTACAAAAGAGGCTTACTTTTATAGCATCACAACAAATAAGCAGGAGTTTGAACTAGCTCTTTCCCTTGAGAATGCTGATAATCCTATTGCCATATTAGAATGAAATTATAAGAGTGTATCTAAGAACGTTCTTCCCACTATCACTTTAGCCATTTCTACAGGAAGCATTATAGAGGTGCATGATGGAATATGAATATGATCAACAAATAGAATGAAATTCATCTTTGACCTCTGAGGATACAATATCCCTTACACATTCACCTCACCCTACTCCCCTGAAACAGATGGGAGTACTTCCCTTGCAACCCTTCTTGCTGATCCCTCTATAGATTATTGGCAAAACTCTGATTATAGAAACTGTACTGAAATATATGAGGCTGGTAAATCTATATCAAACGGTAGCGCTACTGAAGAATATCAAATACTCAATACTTCCGGAGTTCTTGTAGACACTACTTGTGATTTTTCTGCATATTAAGATGCAAAATTTCCTGATTTTTGACATATTTTAGAAAATAGTTTACACTTTATAGGAATATTCGAAAATTTCTATAAAACAATTTTTATGCCTGGTATTAAGCTCAAACTCAAATCAATCCATACCTCAGAGGAAGTCGAAGAAAAAAAAACAGCTTCTGTATCTTGAGGAGATTTAAAAAAAGCTTCTTCTGAGAAAAAACTCGACCTCAGTGCTATAAGAAACAGCGCTCTGAAAGAACCCCCAGAAGAAGGAAAAGAAAAGGATATTATGGAACCTACACTTGCAGAATCTCAAGACAACATAACACTATGAGAGCAAGAACAGAGCTCAAAAATAAATCTTTCAAATATTCGCGCGAATAAGAAGGATGAAGAAAAAGAAAAGCAGGAAACTCTTGCTACGAAAAACAGTTCAATACAAGTGGAGGTAATTCAAAAAGACAAGACTCTGTCTATGGAAGAGAAAAAAGTCGGGAATGAAAAGATGTTTTGAAATTATGAATCTCACTTTGAGAAAAAATCACAAAAATTTCTCGATAGAATCAAAAAATTTACCTCAACCCCTAAAACACGTGTCTGACTTCTCCTGTTTTTAATAATTTCATCTATTTCTGTATTGTGAGGGCTTATGTATTTTATGCCTGAAAAACATTCTCTCAGTGTTTATAAAGCAAATATACTTGAGATATATGACTCTCAATTTTGAAGAAAACTTGATGTCTCTTCTGCAGAAGCAGCCATTTCTGAGACTAAAAGAGAATCTATACCTGAAAAACAAGTAATACAAGAAGAATCTCTTATTCTTCCTAAAAAAGACATTCCAGTACAAAAAAACACAATAAAAAAAGATAATAAACAAAAACTCAAAGAACATTTACTGAAAAATTATCAAAAATAAAATAAAAGAAAGTCTATTGTAATAATACAATAGACTTTCTTTTATAATACACGATATATGTTTGCATATGCAATAGTATTTTTTTCCATTCTTTCTATTAGTATGCTAGAATTACTCTAATTATAGTATATTACAAAAAGTATGCCTACTGCTCAGAATGTTGATGACATGAAGATCAAAAAAGATATCGTAGATGTTGTTACATATATTGCGAGTGTTTTTAAGGCTGCTATTGATATGGGAGCCTCTGATATACATATAGAGCCTATGGAAAAATTCATACTCATTCGATTCCGTTTAGATTGAGATTTTCTTATTTTTGATAAAGTTCATAGAGAAAATATATCTGCTATAATAACAAGACTCAAAGTGCTTTCTCGTATCAAGATAGATGAAAACAAGAAACCTCAAGATGGGAAAATTGTTTACCATCATGAAGAACTTGACCAAAATATTGATGTACGTCTCTCTACTCTCCCTACAACGTTCGGTGAGAAAGTTGTTATGCGTATCCTAAAACAAGATGCAGCTCTTACAAACATAGAAGCGCTTTGACTTATTGATGTCAATGTAGAGAAAGTAAGAACAGCACTAAAAAGTACGTTTGGAATAATACTCGTAGCATGACCTACCGGTTCTGGTAAATCTACAACTCTCTTTGGAATACTCAAGAACTTCAATCCTCTAGAGTATAATATATCTACTCTTGAAGATCCGATAGAATACAATATAGAGTACGTAAACCAGTCTCAAGTAAGAGCAGATATATGATATACTTTTGCATCTGGTCTTCGTAGTCTTGTTCGTCAAGATCCTGATATTATCATGGTTGGGGAAATACGTGACAAAGAAACAGCTACTCTTGCTGTAGAAGCAGCTCTTACTGGGCATTTAGTTCTCTCAACTATACATACAAACTCTGCTGCAGGTACTATTCAAAGACTCATAAATATGGGAGTAGAGCCCTTTCTTCTTGCAAGTGCGATGAAAATGGTTGTTTCTCAAAGACTTGGAAAAAGAATATGTAGCCACTGTAAGGTAGAGCAACAGCTTGAACCAGCTGTAAGAGAAAAAGTAAAAAAATATCTTTCAAACATCATGGAGGAAGAAGATGTTGATCAGGCTACTTTCTTGAAAGGAGCTTGATGTGAAAAATGTAATGGATCAGGATACAAAGGAAGGCTTGGTTTTCATGAAGTCCTTATCGTGGAGGAATACCTAGAAAAAATGATGTTGGAAGATATCAGTGCAAATGATATGAAAAAGGCAGCTGTAAAACATGGAATGATTACTATTATTCAGGATGCCTTACTCAAAGCCATACTGGGTGATACAACGGTCGAAGAAGCATTAAAACTAATATAAAATATGTTTGGATTTGGAAAACAAAAACCTGTAAATCAGGAAGAAATAAGAACTTTTGGGGATGCAATAAGAGCTATAAAGACTTTTATCTATTTACAAGAATGGACAAAAGCTGAAAAAGCTATACCTGAGATTATTGAGAGAGAATTTCATGCCTATAAAGACCTAGAAGCAAAACTTAAAGGAAACTACTCTGAATCAGAAAAACAAAGAAAAGCTTACGAAAAAAATAAGCTCCTCGTGGAGAAGCTTGGACATAAGCTCAAGATTGAGAGACTCAAGTATGAAGCAAATATAGAAAAAGAAAGATTTAAAATACGTTTTGGAAAGATAAAGAAAGAAATCGAGAAACTTGCAGGAACAGGAAAAAATAATGATGCTCTTAACCTTTTAACTCACTTCCTTGAAGATAATAGGGACAAATCAGCCGTAGTAACGTTTTACGATAAAGAAAAAAAGAAAATTCTCAAAAGTATAGAGGTAAAAAAGAAAAAAGATAAAAAAAAGGAGGAATACAATGAAGAACTCGAAGCTCTCAGACTCATAGGAAAGACTATAAAAACAAATGAACAGAATAAAGGTGTAAAGGAAGAAAAAGAAGAAGAAATATGGTTCTTTGCCTGACTTAGAAATAAACTCAGTTTTTGGAAGAATCTCAAAGAGAAACTCGAAAAAAAGAAACTTCTTGATGAAGTAAAAATACTTATGGAGGAAGAATCTAAAGCAAAACAAGAGATAGCTGAAAAGAAACTTGAGAATATCCACAAATGACTCGTAAAAGATCTCGAGCAAAAAGATATGATTGGATATGATATATATGGGAAGATACTATGATACGACAAGATATCTGGTGATACTTTTGGGTTTCTTGAGGGAAAGGATAAGTATAACTTCTTCATTTGAGATGCTACAGGGCATGGTGTGAGAGCTGGGCTCATAGTTTCTCTCCTCACAAAAAATTTTCAAGAGCATGCTCTCAAAAATGATCTTCCGACCATTGCTATGAAAACCAATAACAATTTGAAAGAGAACCTTCAAAGTAGAAACTTCGCTACTGGTATATTTTTTGAAGTAATAAAGGCTTTTAAATGATCTATCAACTTTGTATGATTTGGTCATGAACCCATGCTCGTTTATAGAGCAAAGACAAAAACTATTGAAAAAATTATTCCTGGTGGACTTGCTGGAGGAATAAGACTTATTAAGAAACTTGAAGAAGTACAAGTGAAAAGTATAGAAATGGCTCATGATGATACTCTATTAACTTTCAGTGATGGTATAGTAGAGGCTAAAAATGAAGAATGAAAATTCTATGGAATGGAAAGATTGGAGAAGGCCTTTCTATGAGCTGCAAAATCTCATTTAGATATACATAACGTATATGAATCTATACTTGAAGATCTCAAACTCTTTAAAGCAGGGACAAGTTTATTAGACGATACGACTCTTCTTATACTAAAGAGAAATGAGGAAAAGGATCTCGTTACAAGTGAATCTGTAGAACTCAGGGAAATAAGTGCCAAAGAAGGACTCTCTAGGAAACAAACAAAAAGACTTGAAGGAAAAAATAAAGAAGAGCTCGAAGAAGAGCTTGAGAAGATTCGTAAAGAAAAGGAAATTGATAATATCATACAAATTCTTGAGTCTTACTATCTCACTGGAGAAATACTCAAACTCAAACAAGAAGCTACAAGGTATATAAAAGAGGGATATATACATAAAAAGATAAACTTCTATATGAAGAAGGCTATAGAAAAAGAAACAAGTTATAAAATTGAACAAAAAAATA
>JAMOOA010000172.1 GCA_027066255.1 Candidatus Altimarinota bacterium
CTCACAAAAGATCTGGATATTATGGTACTGACAGGAACCTGACAAGAAGTGTCAGGTCTCATTATTTGAGGACAGATAGCAGATGGAACTTTTTATAAATCGGGTACTCCAAACTATAATGTTCTTCGTTTTAGAAAAAGAGAATTTAAAGATCCTATTTCAGAAAATAACTATCCACTTGGAGTTACTTCATTTGTCGGTGGTAGATATGAAACAGCCTTCATTCTTGAAGGAGATAGCTGATATAGAGCGCGAGTTTCATGAAACTGGAACCCGAGAAGCACACAACTTATAGATGGGAAGGGATTTTTAGGTGGTAACGTTTTTACTCTTTCAAATCCTGTGAATGTGTGATTTCTTCAGGTATATGACACTGTTTCATGAACAGGGATTATTGTCTGAACTACTATTACAAAAGTATCAAAAGATGGGCAAGATATAACACTTGATAATAACTTTACACAAAATAATATAGGGATATCACTTTCTCTTGCCGAATGATCAGGGCTTATAGCAAGTAAAGAAAATAATTCTATTCCTGTCACAGACCTGAGTATTGATTATCCCTATCTAATAGGGAACTAATAAAAACTTAAAAAGCTTCTCGTTTTGAGAAGCTTTTTAAAAGTTCTTATGAGAATTTAGTCACATTCTACAACTGGAGCCTCAGGAGCATTTTCCATTACAGATTCTATTCCATTGTCACATGCTGAGCTAGAGTTATATACCTCACTGGTTCCGATAACCTGACCATTTCCGGCCTTGAGGTTAAACATACATCCTCCATTTGCTGTATCTTTTACGGCAAATTTTTCTTTATCTTGAGAATTCTCCTTTACAGAAGCAATACCATTTTCACATCCATCTTTTGATGAGTATCCTTCACTTGCAAGGATTATCTGTCCATTTCCAGCTTTGAGACGAAATCTATGTTCTCCTGCTTTATCGCAATACACTTCAAACTTTCCCATAATAAAAAATTATATTGTAAACGAGAGTATTTTAACTATTTTGAGAGTGATATCAAAATAATTTTCATCTATGATAAAAATATATATATTTGCAGACTCTCATAAACACTTCATTTCTTGAATACAAGAATACACTAAAAGACTTGGGAAGTCTCTAGAGGTTATTGAGCTCAAACCAGTAAAGAAAGGTACTGCGGAGCAAATTGTCTCAGCTGAGACTCAAATACTTCTAGAAAAGGTGCAGAAAATATCAGGATACAAAGTAATTCTCTCTCCAGAGTGACAAAGTATTTCGACAAAAGACTTCTTTAGACTTATAGAAAAACAGAAGAATTCTGGAAATAAGATATCATTTTTCATCGGTGGAGCCAATGGTCTCGACTATGAAAAACTTGAACTTTCTGCTGATTTCGAACTTTCTCTCGGCAAGATGACCCTTCCTCATGGACTCGCTCTTACGATGCTTCTAGAACAAATTTATAGATGCAAGGAGATAGAGAAAGGAAGTGCGTATCATAAATAAAATCACATTTTGTAAACCTCCTTCTGTTCGTATTCTTCAGGAAACGATATTTTTAATAATTATATAATACCTATGCAACTCAAGCAGCAAATACTTTCAGTACTTCGAAAACCTGATTTTCCAGATTTGGAATTTTTATATTCTCCAGAAGTTTTAAACGTAGCAGAAGACATTCTGATGGAGCTTCTGGAGGAAGAGAAGAAGGATTTTCAAAAAAAACTTAAGACGTTAGATACAGAAATTACTTTTGATACCTTTGAGGAATTTTCTTTATTAGACTATTTTTTTGGACTCTTGGAGCATTATCAGTGAGTAAATAACGATGAGACTATTCGTGAAATAATAGAGAGTTTTGAACCAAAATACATTGATTTTGGAAATGAGATAGCATACTCAAAAAGATATTATGAGATGCTAATATATTGTTTGGAAAAGACTTTTCTTGATTATGAGCAAAAAAGAATTATCAAAAAAAGCATTGAAGCATATGAGGTGAGAGGGATAGCTCTTTCAAAAGAGAAACAGGATACTCTCAAAAAACTCAATAAAGAACTCTCGGAACTCTCTCAAAGATTTAGTAACAATGTTCTTGATGATCAGAAGAGTTTTTCTTACCTCATTGAAGACGAAGGAGCGATCTCTGACATGCCAGAAGATGACAAAAAAGTGGCACAAAAAAGAGCTGAGAAAAAAACGGAACAATGATTTCTTTTCGATGCAAGTGGAGCCTCGTATATGTCTATTATGAAATACTGTCGTGATAGAGGAGTAAGGCAGCACTTCTATGAGTCTCGCAATAGCTTTGCGACAAAATGAAAATACAACAACAAACCTATTATTCTGCAAATTCTTTGTGCTAGAAATTCAAAAGCGCAACTTCTTGGATTCAAGAACTATGCAGAACTATCGCTTCACTTCAAGATGGCAGACACCTCAGAACAGATAATAGAGCTTTTTGCTGATATCTCACAAAAAGCAAGACCCAAAGCTCAAGCAGAACTTAGTGAGATACAGGATTATTTTAATATCACTGATCTTCAAGTATGGGATCTCGGGTACTACGCAAATAAACTCAGGCAAGAGAAATACGATTTTGATGAAAAGAAACTCAAAAAGTATTTTGAGTTTGAGTCTGTTCTCGCAGGAATGTTTACTATCATCGACAAACTCTATGGACTCAAGGTAAAAAAATTAGACATCAAAAGTTATCATGAAGATGCACAGGTATATGAGGTTTCTAAAAATGGAAAATTTCTCTCATACTTTCTTACAGACTATTTCCACAGACCACTCAAACGTCAGGGTGCGTGGGCAAATATCCTCAGAGAAGATTTTGAAGGAAAAAAGAAATTTGTCGTAAACGTGGCAAATTTTCAAAAAGGAAGTGACGGAATAACACTCTTAACACTTAGTGATGTGGAAACGATGTTTCATGAGTTTGGACATGTGACTCATGAGATGTTGTCTACTTCAAAGTACTCAGAACTTTCTGGTTTTCATGTTGAGTGGGATTTTGTCGAACTTCCGAGCCAACTGCTTGAAAATTGGTGTCGAGACAGGGCAGGAATGAAGCTCTTTGCAAAACATATAGATTCAGGAAGAGGAGTCCCAGAGGAGATGCTGGAGAAGCTTGAGAAACTCGACACCTTTGGAAGTGGACAGATGATACTCACACAAAACACCTATGCAATGATGGATATGGGACTTCATAGTCAACATATCCCAGAGACAGAAAAAGAGTTAGATGCGTATGTTTTAGAAAATCACAAGGCAAACACGCTTCTTCCGATTCCTCAAATTTATTCCCCTCATACAAGCTTCACTCATATTTTTGATGGTGGATATGCCTCAGGATACTACAGTTATATGTGGGCAGAAATCATAGAAAAAGAAGTATGGAAAGTCTTCAAGGATTCAGGAGATATATTTTCTCCAGAAATCTCTCGAAAGTTCCACGATACTATCCTTTCCCAAGGAACTACAAAAAAAGCCTCAGAGTTATTCCGAGACTTTATGGGCAGAGGTGTAGAGATAGATGCATTTCTGAGTGAGAAGGGGTTAATATAATTTTCAAATCTTATAGAGATTACTATAATACCATCTAGATAGTTTTGTCACACTTTTACTTTTTTATCGTTAGAGGGTATGGAGGATATAATCCTCATAAACGCGTACAAGCAATGAGATAACTCCTGCTTTGGAGAAATCTATGAGAAATACATGGACGATATCTATAGGTTTGTCTATCGCAAGATAGGTGATACTCAAACTTCCGAAGATATAGTTAGTTCTGTATGGATCAAGATTCTGAACAAAATCGAAAACTACGAAGAACAGTCTGGGGCAACGTTTAAGTCTTGGATATATAGGATTGCCCATAACTCAGTTATTGACTACTATAGAACCAAGAGAGAACAAACAGATATAGATGAGATACCTGAACCTAGTTTTTCTCTCGATTTTGGAAAAATGATAGATGACAAGGATAAACTCAAAGAAGTGGTTTCATACTTGAAAAGTATTTCCTCAAAAGAAAGAGAGATAGTGTTTCTGAGAGTTTGGGATGACATGAGTTATAGAGAAATCTCTGAAATAGTAGGAGAAAGTGTTGATAACTGTAAACAAATCTACTCTCGAAGTATAAAAAAAATACAAGCAAATATAACACTCACAGTGTTTCTAATAATTATTATCTCAATAATAAAACTGTAGCTTCTCCTTCTCTTTTCAAAGGAGAAGGCTGGGGTTAAAAATTAAGTATACATATGAAAAAGAAGATACAAGAACATATACGCGAGTTTGGGAAAACCTCAAAAGGAGAAACTCAAAAACTAGAAAAAGTTTTTGAGTGACTCGAGAGTGCAAAAAAAGCCGTACAACCAAGAGACTCTTTCAAAAAACATTTGGCGAAGAGATTGAAAACTCTTGCTGAGATGAAAGGAGTTTCTCGTCACATACAAAAGAGGCAATATCATTTATTTGCTGGAGTGTTTGCGAGTTTTCTCTTTGTTGGAGTATTTCTCATATTTATGAGTGAAAGTCTTTTCAAAGATCCTATTTCATGAAAGAATCTTGAATTACAAGGGGCAAAGGTATTCGAAGAGACTCACAAAAACCTGGAATCAAAGGCAAATACAGAAGTGGTACCTTCAACTAAGAAACTTTCTAAAGAAGATGTTCTTTTCTGACCGAGTTCTGTTACTACACAAAGCGAAGATAGTTCTTCTACAGAGTCAGACACACTCACTCTTCCTACTACATCATCTCAAAAACAAGAATCTGCAGGAGAAGATTCTTCTTTAAAAACAGAGGAAGAGAATAATACTCTAGATACGGAGAGTAAGATTTTAGAACAGCAAGAATTTGCTTGAGATATTTCAGAGGAAGGAAATAGCCTGAGCCTTCAAGAAAATGGGGATCTTCCTCAGGAAAAGCCTTGAGACAATAATGAATCAGATTCTATTGAGGAAGAATCAATAGAAGACATGGATGAGTCAGGTGAATGATTGAGTTTCCCAGAAGCGTCTTCAGTGAACGCTTTGCAGGATACTTCGTTTGATACCCCTATGAGGAGTATGGAAGACGAATCATCATCTTGAGAAGATTCAGATTTTCAGAAGTATTGCCAAGAATTAGGCTGAATATATCATAGTACCCCAACAGGAAACTCTTGTAAAAAAGAAGAAATACTCTGCTATGAGAGAGAATTTATAGAAAAATGACTTTGCTTTTGAGGAAAAGAAATCCCAGAATCAGAGGATTATGAGATATTTCTCGAAGACCTTATGGATGATTTTTCTCAGTAAGCAAGAGCGAGTATTTGAAAAGAAAGAAGAGATTCGTATAATGTAGATACTTTTTTGTCACACTTTTTGTATTTCATCGTTTGCATGTGTGGGAGGATCATATGAGAAAAAAGCATATCCCTCCCAAGCCTTAATTTTATAAAAACAATATATGAAGAAAATAGGTATAGGTTTCTTGGTATTTTCATTTCTTTGCGGTTCAAGCTTTGCTGCAGTAGATGATAACTCCATTCTTGAAGAACTTACAGAAGACAACGTAGAAGAGCTCAATCATGATTTTAAACTCAAAACGTTTCAGAGCTGTGAAGCGATGGAAGATGTTATGGAGGATTACATCAAGGATTATTG
>JAMOOA010000173.1 GCA_027066255.1 Candidatus Altimarinota bacterium
ATGATAAAATCATACAAAAAAGCTCAAGGTTTGCAATTAAAAAAAAAATCTTAAAATATACACTATGAAAAAGCATGAGATTACATTTAGTCTACTAAAAATACCTCTCGATTTCACCGTTGTTTTTGGAGCATTTTTTATTGCGCGAAAGATTAGACTTGCTACAGATTTGATACCAGGAGTCTCGCTTCCCATTCAAACAATAAATACTCACGAGCTCTTGTATTTCTCTTTCTTTGGGGCAATACTTTATGTGCTCTTATTTGCAACCCATGGACTCTATAGTATACAGATATCTAGCTCCAAAGTGAAGGAATTCCTTGATATAGTGCGATATGCCTTTTATTGGTTTCTATTCTTTTCTCTGTGAGTTTTTCTATGAAAATGAATTCTCTATCAAGATGTCGAGATTCCAAGACTTATCATTCTTTTTACTTTTATACTCACGATTCTCTTCACGACGCTTGGAAGGATTATATTGAACAATATACAGTATTTCCTTTTGCAAAAAGGTGTTATAACAAAAAGAAAGCTCGTACTTATTCACAATAAGACAGATAAAAAACTCAAGGAACTTTATCAAGACATCAGTGATTCAAAGATATATACAATACTTTGATACATACATGAAAAAAAAGTATCATGAGTAAAAAACACCCCCTATCTTGGGAGTATCTGAGAACTTGAAAAGATCTTCAAAAGCAAACAGTGTGATGAAATACTTTACATAGATAGTGACTATGGGAAAAAAGACCTCTTCTATATATGGGAACTTTGTAAAATATTTGGTATTAGGTATAGATACATTACTCATTCTTTTGATATAACACGAACTAACACAACTCTCTCCCTTATAAATAAAACTCCTGTAATAGAAATACTGAATACTCCTCTTGAAAATTGGGGAAGGGTGCTCAAAAGAATTCTTGATATAGTTGGAGGATGTGTAGGTCTCATAGCTTCCCTTCCTCTTATAATAGTCGTAGCTATACTCATAAAAATAGAGGACCCTCAGGGGCCTATTATCTATAAAAACAGAAGAATAGGACAAAGTGGCGAGCTTTTTGACTGTTTCAAATTTAGATATCTCAAATGGAAGTACTGTACAAAAGAAAGCTACAATACAGGAGAAAACGATGACGAAGCACTCCAGTATGAAAAGGAACTCATAAAAAAACAAAACTCTCGCAAATGACCCCTCTACAAAATACAAGACGACCCTCGAAAAACAAAGATATGAGCTTTTATAGAAAAATACTCTATAGACGAAATACCTCAATTCTTTAACGTCCTCAAAGGAGATATGAGTCTTGTATGACCACGCCCACATCAGCCAAGAGAAGTAAAGAAATATGAACAATACCAAAAAAGACTTCTGACAATAAAACCATGAATGACATGAATGGCTCAAGTCCATTGAAGGGAATGAAATAACTTTGTAAAAGAAGCGAAACTTGATATATTCTACATTGAAAATTGGAGTATTCTCCTTGATATAAAAATACTTTTAAAAACATTTTGAACTATTTTAAAAAGAAAATAATTTCTATGAAAAAAATACTTTTGGCTCTACTGTTCTCTACTATCTTATTTACTCCCTTTACTCAAGCTGAGTGAATAGACAATGTAGAAATACAAAAAGAAACATCTATTCCCTTTTGAGATACTTTCAAAGTAGATATCTCTGATAAGATAAACGATTTCCAAGAAACTCTTTGAAATGAAGACCTAATATTTGAATGGGACGTAAAAAGAAGATCTACTATACAGGGACCCCTTCTGGAAATAAAATTTGAAGAATCAGGAATAAAGGATGTCCGACTCAATATTTTTTCTCAACAGTGATGACAAAAAACACTATTAAAAGACTACCAATTTGAAGTTTTTGTTTATAGAAAAAGTATTCCCTTCCTTTTTAGTACAAGTATTCCCCAGGCTCAGAAAGATGATTTTATAAATTTATGAAGAAATTCAGGGATATATATCTATGATGTACTTACTTCTTCAGAACAGAACCTCTATGGAGAAAACATACTTCAAAAACTCAATAAGTATTGGTCTACAGAAAAAGGAAAAGCTGATTTCATAGGTGTTTGGGGAGAGAAAGAGTTTCTCTTTAGTGTTATATCAAAACTCAACAAGGAACAAGAAAATAGTGAAAATCAAAAAAGTATAAACTTCCTCCTTATCTCTCCTTTTAATGGGAATATTCTCCAAGGGTACTTATGAAATCTCATCACCAACAAAGACTATATATCAGAAACGATTATTATAGACGATACTCTTAACCTCCAAATAACAAAATCCCCAGAAAAAATATCCCAGCTCAGGACTCAACTCACAAGTAATGGATATAATTTTATAGATGTAAATACAAAAGAAGGGATTAGTAAATACTTCTTTCTTTCACGTTTCATAAATACGTTGTCGAATTCTGGAATAAATACTACCGATATCTTTATCCTCATAATGATTCCTTTCATCCTTACGATGATTAGTTTTATGAAACACTTCATTGGGATATCTCCCATAGGGATAACTATTCCCCTTTTTCTTTCTATTCTTTTTTACAAGATTGGTATACCTTTCACATTTTGAATGATTGTACTTCTTTTTTCTATCAATTTCTTTATATCAAGATGGACAAATAAATACAACCTCCTCTATACTCCGAAAATCAGTTTTCTCACAACAATAAATATAGTATGTTTCTTCCTCGCTCTTGAACTCTGACTTAGGTACGATTTATTCGTATTAGAGCTTACTGATATCGTCTATGTTATATTCTTTATCGTTATTGCTGAGAGAATCATTACCATAGTAGTAGCTAAGGAATTTAGAGAGTATAGAAGAAATCTCTGAGGAACGATACTTATCTGATTCTTCTGATTTCTCCTACTTCAAATTCCTTTTTTTCAGGTTTTTATACTTGCTTATCCAGAGATCATTATTCTTCTCATTCCTATCAATTTTATGATAGGAAGATTCACGGGTCTCCGCGTAACTGAGTATCTCAGATTTAAGGAAATTATTAAAAACATAGAAGAAGAGTAATTATATTTTACTGTTCTCTCTAGCAGTTATGATCCTTTTAGCTTCTTTAACTCTATCTAATGTCAGCTTAGAGGGGTGTAATATTTTCAAAAACTGTTACAATACCCCTCCTTTCTCTCTTGCTGATATTAGTCTTTCTCTGTTAAAGGACTTCCAAGTTTTCTCGTCTGGGAAGGCTTCAAGATAATCTCTTTCAATATCTTGAGGTGTGCTTATCGCTTTAACATAACACTTTTCTCCATCTGATACAATATAGATTTTTACAAGATAAGGGCGTCATAAATAATAACCTAATCGATGTATTTTTACCGAATCAAATCCCCAAGACCGAAAGTCCTTTTCTGTAATACTAACATACAAGTCAGATTTAAATACTTTTGAAATAGATTCATGCCTAGATGCAACCATGCTCCCTAATAGCGAGAAGTCGCCTCTATGTTCACTAAAGTTAACAATCCTCTTTTGCGACAATAAATCTGAAAGAGGGCCTCGTCAGTAGTCGTAATGGCCAAAAGAAGCATCTTCTTGAAAAGAGTCAATATCCTTTTCTCAGTCAATAGAATAGGTTGTTCATACTTCCACTATCATACCATTTGGTCAAGTCTTTCCTCTAACGAAGATTGCCTCCTTTTCTTCTGACTTTTTTTTTACGAGATAAAACAAAATCTTCTTTATATACAAGTGTATTCCTTCATCTATGATATTGAAGAAAGTAGACTTCTTGATTTTCTCTTGATGTTTGTATCTCCATTATGGGAGTATGATTTTTATCAAAATGATCAAGGTTTTTTACATAAATATACATATCAATGATTGCCTTATAATCAAATATCCTCCTATTAAGGATATTTATATCTTCAGTACTATTAATTGTGCTTTTACTATAAAATCATCACTCTTTTATTATCTCTCATCATTGTACAGTAATAGCATCTTGGTATAAGAATTCTCATTCTACAGATGAGTATCTTTCTTTACTAAATATATAGTACCTGTCTAGTATATCTTTATCAGCAATAACACTATGATTAATTCATGGAATATATTCCCAAAAAGAAAAGCTAGAATCCTTTAATAGAAGACTTACTTTCTCATTTGTGAGGTTAGCTAAGTGAAGATAGTCAGAATAAGAAAAAAACAAGAGCCTTCTTATCCATTCTTCATTTGGAATATCTCAATAAGAGTCAATTACCCTTTTTATCTCATTTCTTTTATCGGCATCATTCGCCCCTATATGCTCTGCTAAATATTCAGGGACTTTATCGTCTACCAGCCCCTGTATTATTGCATAATCAAGAGTAGATTTTACAACCTTGTTATCTTTAGATAGAGAAATACTTCGTGGGGTAATACTATAACTACTTCATAAACCTGACACTCATGCATATTCTTGGGGATTATCACTTCTCATTATGAATTTACTTCATGATTCCATAGCCTCTTCCAGAGAACTAAACCTTTTAGGAACGAGTAGTCCTCACTCAGACTCTACGTAATCCCCTATCTCTCTCTTTGGTTGGATAGGTCTATTTGCAAGAAATCTATCCTTACAGTCTAAAAGAAGCTGAACCTCAAACTTTGTTCATCCTTTCCAGTCTTTGAAAGGAACACCCTCCTCTTCAGGTGATTTATATAATCTTTCTATCAAAGAAAAAAGAGTTATTTTGTAGTCTTATATGATATATATTAAGTATATATCATATTTAGTCAATGATGATTTCTCTCTCTCCTTCTACTCATGTCTTCTCTAATTTTATAGATATATCTGGAGAATAGTGTTTTTCTATAAGTTCTGGCCATTCAATAATGATAACTCCTTCATTATTATCAAGGACTTCTTCTCACCCTATAGCAATAAACTCATTATAACTCGAGAGTCGATAGAGATCAAAGTGATATGTATCCTCTATTTTGTTATAATACGTATAGGTTGGTGAGGTTACTTCTTTCTTTATTCAGAGAAGAGTATTGATGATATGTTTTGAGAGGGTTGTTTTTCCTGATCAAAGGTCTCCATATAGAAAGATAAGACACGGTTTTTGTATATCCAATTGTAGCGTATCTATGGTATTAAGAGTGTATTTAGTCATTGTTCAATAGTTTATAGTTCGAAAATTTGCGTAATATTTTTATTTGAGATATACTACTTGTATATTCACTTATTTAACTAATTGTAATTTTATGGAAACGCTTATAGAAGTAAACAAAAAGGAAGAAAATGGAGTTATTATTTTTAACTTCGCTGGAGAACTCGACGAAACAAACGCAGACAAGACCTTTACTTCCATCTATGAAGAAATAGGAGACTTCTCTGAAAAGAAGATTCTATTCAACCTTGCAGGTCTCAAATACCTCAACTCAAAATCTATCGGGTATATCGCTGATGTATTTTCAAACATCGAAGACAACGAAGGACAGATGCATATCTCTAACTGTGATGAAGGAGTAAAGGATGTCCTCGAGCTCGTAGGAATTACAACTATCATACCAACTGTTGAGACTCAAGAAGAAGCTCTGAAAGCTATGGCATAAAATCTAAACATTCTAAAAAACCACTCATAAATATATGAGTGGTTTTTTATATTTTCTTTAATCATACTCTATCTCGCTCACTTCCCCCACGTAATCCTTCACTATTTCATTTTTGATATCCTTCGGATCAGTAACTCCTCGAGCAAGCAACCACATAAGCTTCACTTCTGCCATCGCATCCGTGAGATCACCAGTGGGTATTGCTCAAGCCTTTATAGCCATAATAGCAGGTTCGTCGTTGGTTTCTTTATAAGAGTTTCCTCACACAAACTTTGTGGATATAAGTACAGGAATATTGATATTCTTTGTTGCTTCCTCTATCAGTGGTATAAACGAGTAATCCCCTATCGTTGGAACAGATCCTGCTCCATGTGATTTGAGGATAATCCCTCGACATGCACGATTATTGAGAACAGAGCGTATAATAAATGGATTCTGTCCTGGAGTTAAATCTATAGTCACTATCCCTGTTTGAAATTTAGTAGAAATAGGAGAATAATCTTTTTTAT
>JAMOOA010000174.1 GCA_027066255.1 Candidatus Altimarinota bacterium
AAGATCCTGGTGATTCTATAGAAACTCTACCAGAACAAGAACTATTAGAAATTAAACAAGAGTTAGATAAGTTTAAATGAACAGCTAGAGAAATATATAATAAGTATTTTTCGAAGCTTAAGATAGATGAACAAGCTGAAACAGAGGCAAATGGGTTTTGCACTATAGCAGATGAGAAAATAGAGTCATCTTTTAGAAAATTTGTAAAAAGCAGTGAGGTACTCAAAGGTTACGTAGTTGTGTGAGAGGAACAGTGAGTAGAAGAATGAGGGCAAGATGGAAAGAAGGTTATTATGATAGACCCTATAGATTCTACAGATTTATTTGTAAAGTGAGAAAATGGAAGTGGAACAATTATAGGAGTATTTCATAATGGAATAAACATAGTAGGGACAACCTTAGATATAGGGAATGGATTAGACTATACTCATTGGTGAAATGAATATACAGTAAAACACAATGGAGAGACAATTAAATCAAAACTAAGATTTTCACCAGAATCTTCATCAGAGCCTATCTATAGAGAATTTGAGGATGAATCTAGTTTCTGGATAAAAGAGGGAAGAAACAGAAGAAACAAACTCCATTTGTATAATTCTTGTAAGTGAAAAAATTGGGATAAAGGAGATGCGGAGAAAATGGAGGAGATAACACAAAAACTTGCTCAAGAAAATGGGCTTGAAGTTGTCTTGAGAAAACCAAGATCAGTATCTTATCTCAATTCTGCACTTGGATTGAATGGAGGTTTTATTCATTATGGGACAGCTGCTCATGATATAGCGCATATGATAGGTTTCACCAATGCCTGTGATGGAATTATAACCGACCATAATGGAATAAAACTTGAGAAACTTGATCTAGAGAAGATTCTTAAAAACTATCAAATAGGAGAAAAGATGAAGAAAGAGGCTAAGAAACTTCGTAGAGAATCAAAAGAAGAGAATGATGATTCTAAAATAAAAAAAGCAAAACAATTAGAAATGGAAGCAAGAGACTATATCTATACATTTCCCTTTGTTATAACGAGAGATCAAGAATTCCATGATGAGATCATTTCTCTTTTAAAAGAGTTCAAACCTCAGCTTGATGCAATGCAAGAAAATAACTAGCTTCCAAGCTCCTCTATTTTCTTATACCCCTCATTTCCATCCATTTCTACATACATAATCGTCAGTTTTGTTCAGAGAGCTCACTCTATCAGTTCTTTGTATTCCACAAAAAATTGAGGTCTATCTTCGTAGACTATTATCTCAGCAGGAATATACTTGAGTTCAAAGAGGACATAACGAATTGTTTCTAGAACTTTATCTTTTCACTCCCAGACAACTTTCATAGGAATATGTTCTATATTCATGGATCTTCTCTTTTTATGTTGATATTCTGGAATTCCAGCTGTAAGTATAAGCGATGATTCAGGAGAGAGTTTTTTGATGATATCCTGAGGATATTTTTTTCATTCATAGTATTTTGCCACCATATTATTGATACCAATGTGATTTATCATATAAGTATTCCCTTCATAACCTCTCTTTTCCTTAAGCATAGGTTCTCACTCTATCTGTTCGTCACGAGAGAAAAGAGTATAATCCAAATCACAAATAATGAAAGAGGTATCTTTCTTCTTTAGTTCTTCAGATTCGTGTATATATAAGTTTACAAGCCCTATCTGGTCGGTAAGAGTAGAAATTATTTCTTTTAATTTCTTAGTAGAAGCCATAATCTATTTCTTAAGAATTATTTTTGCACTATTTTCTCAGAGAGGAAGTTCCTTTTCTATATCTCAACTCGCAAGGGAACTATCAATAGTTGAGAGTGTTTCAGATTCTATGTCATAGCTTTTGAGGATTTTACTAAGGAAGGATTCTGAATCAAGTTCAGAATGACGTAACACAATATTGAGAGAGATTCTATCGTCAACTTCATATCCTGCTTCTTTACGAGCTTCTTGTATATGTCTGACAATATCACGAGCATATCATTCTACCTTGAGTTCTGGAGTGAGTTCGAGATTCATAGATATCACCATTCCAAAACCAGATTCGATATTATCATTTTCTCCATCAGAAACATAAGCCATTTCAAACTCGTCTCCTTCGAGAACCCATCACTTGTGTCATTCCGGACTTGATCCGGAATCTGTCTGTGCAAAGTCTTGTCTTATTTCTTCAAGAGATCCTGAATCAAGTTCAGGATGACGTACGTAAACTTTACTTTCTCATAGTTCAATGAAATTTCCAACCTTTGCTTCGGAGATGATGAATTTTACATCTTTCCCAAACTTTGGACCGATAAGACGACCGTTAGGTTTGCATATCTTTTGAGCGATGGTATTTGAGTCTACCTCGAGAACTTCTTTGACATTGAGTTCTTCTTTGATGATATCCTTGTAATAATCACTGAGTTTTTCTCCAATAGAGATAGACTGAAGTGGTTGACGAACACGCATTTTTTGAGCTGTCCTGAGAGAAAGTCAGAGGTTGATTATTTTCTGACATACTGCAACGTTTTCATTGAGCTCCGTATCTATGAGAGAACTATCAGCAGTAGGGAAGTCCGTGAGATGAACGGATTCTTTACCCGTGAGGTTTTTATAGATTTCTTCGGTAACAAAAGGCATAAATGGAGCAACGACTTGTGAAACCGTTACGAGTACTTCATAAAGAGTCTCGTACGCTTCCATCTTGTCTCCATCATTTTCTGATTTCCAGAAACGTTTCCTACTCCTACGGATATACCAGTTGGTAAGCTTGTCCATAAATTTTACAATCGGACGAGTTGCTTCTGTTATTTCATAGTTTTCCATTCCTCCTTCTACATCAGCAATGAGTTTGTGAGTTTCAGAAATGATCCAGACGTCGAGAGGATTGTTTCTCTGGTATTTTCCTGTTGGTTTGAAACCATCTATATTTGCATATGTTGTGAAGAAACTATAGGTATTCCAGAGAGGGAGGATCACCTTTTTGATAACTTCGACGATTCCTTCTTCTTTGAAATCCATATTTCCTCCAGTAAGGAGGGGAGAATTGGCCATATAGAAGCGGATAGCATCAGCTCCGTACTTTCCTATTGTTCCTTTTGGATCTGGATAATTCCCATAAGATTTACTCATTTTTCGACCATCAGACCCCATAACGATACCTGTAGTGATGACGTTGGTAAAGGCTCTGGTATCAAAAAGAGCAACTCCAACAACATGCATCACATAGAACCAAGCACGTACTTGACCTATATACTCTACGATGAAATCAGCAGGGAAGCTACTTTCCATAGGAGCTTTATTTTCAAATGGATAATGCATCTGCGCGTACGGCATAGATCCAGAGTCCATCCAGACATCCAGTACTTCAGGAAGTCTCCTGTATGTGAGATCATTTTCCTTCCAAGTGATATCATCTATGAATGGTCTGTGGAGGTCTGTAATAGTCATACCAGAAGCTTCTTCTATCTCAGCTCTACTTCAAAATACTTTCATGTCCTTTTCTTCTCCGTCTTCATCATATCCCATCCAAATAGGCATCGGAGTACCCCAATAACGAGTTCTGCTGATACACCAATCAGGAGCTGATTCTACGGACTTGAGGAACTGACCGTGTTTGATATGTTTTGGTTGCCAGTTGATTCCTTCATTTTCAGCGATAAGTCTATCTTTCATTTCCTGAATATTGATAAACCAAGAGTCTTGTGCTTTGTAGATAAGTTTTGTTCCTGAACGAGGACACATAGCAACTCTATGATTGATAGATTCTTTTTTAAATAACAATCACAATTCTTTGAGTTTTTCAGAAACAACGTCGTTTGCGTCTTCGTAATGCATTCCTTCGTAATCAGGGATTTCCTCTGTATAACATCCAGCATCATCAAGAGCTGTAGAGATATGAATTCCTTCTTTTTGAGCAAGTTGGAAATCAACCTCACCAAACTCTGGAGCTTGATGTCCTATACCAGTACCATCCGTATCAGTGATGAAATCTGCATGGAGTATCAAGTGATTTTTTTCAGAATCTACGGTTCATTGATAAAAACTAAATGGAGCTTTGTATTTGAGACCTATTAAATCATCTCCCATAAAACTCTCTACTATTTCATACTCTTTTCATTTAAATACCGTTTCTACTCTTGCTGTTGCAAGGATATAAAATTTTCCTTCAGAACTTACTCTTGAATACGCTAAGTTCTTATTCAGAGCCATAGACATATGAGCTGGAATCGTCCAAGGAGTCGTCGTCCAAGCGAGGATATAGTCTCCCTCTTGCGCGTGCTTGTGAGACTGAGTCAAAGGAAACATCACCGTAACAGCAGGATCAGAAACTTCTTCATAAGAGTCATCCATCGCAACTTCAAAGTTGGAGATAGGAGTTGAGAGTTTCCAAGAATAGAGTGATACTCTTCTCCCTTTATACACTTTTCCTTTCTCGTGCATCTTCTTGAACACCCACATAACCGACTCCATATAGTCTTGGTCCATCGTTTTGTAGGCATTGTCCATATCTACCCATCTACCGATATGATCGATATACCAGTCCCATTCTGCACTTGTTTCTTTCGTATACGTATAACACTCTTCTACAAATTCCTTTACTCCGAGTTCTTCGATGTCTTTGTTTGATTTGAGTCCCAATTTCTTTTGGACTTTTTCCTCAATAGGCAATCCATGACAATCCCATCCCCACACTCTTTCGCAGCGTTTTCCTTGCATCGTATGGTATCTCGGAACGATGTCTTTTACGATACTTGAAAGCAGGCTTCCATAATGCGGAGTACCTGTAATAAAGGGAGGACCATCATAAAACCTATACGGTTTATCCTCTGGACGTTGTTCTATCGATTTATGAAACGTATCGTTTTTCTTCCAGAAAGCGATGATTTTTTCCTCCATCTCAGGAAAACTCTGTTTTGGGTTTACTTTTGGGAACATAGGGGAGTGGGGTTAGATGTCTAAGTTTCTTTATTTCTTTGCCATTCCTACGAAGACAGGAATCTATTAATTAGTCTTTCTTATTAGAGTTTCCCTAAGTCAGCTTCGGAATCAATCTATGAAGGCTCTATCTACATAAAAATCTCTTATTAACTTAAATAATGTTATATATATTGAGATTTCAAAATCTTTTAAATTGTAAAAATATACAAGTATAATTGATATTATCAGTAATATGAGAAAGAATAAGTTGAAACTATCTATCATCTTTATTAGCTTAATGTTTTTATAGCTATCGTAAATATTATCTATTTTCTCTTCTATTTCTTCATCTAATAATATTTCTTTCTTATTGCGTGTTACAATTTTTCAGTAGAATCATATAAGAAAAAAGTAGAAAATTATTATGTATATAGTCATGAGTTTCTTAGTTATATTTTAAGTACACAATTCCTATCTTGAATTCTTTCCTTTGAGCTCAAAGGAAAGAGGCTACAATATTTTCCCTCTTCCTTTTTAATAAAAGGAGGAGATTCAGAGGAGGAATAATTTCTTGGTAATAACATTTCTGTTTTATAGATAGTTTTGGATATCAGACAGTACATCATTTATATTTTCAGATACATCGTGATTGGTAAATCTGATAACTTGGTATCATCGGGCATGTAGGAGATTTTGTTTGTGTTTATCAAGTTCAAGAACTTCGGGTACGTCATGTATTCATCAGTCAATCTCTATAATGAGCTTGTGTTCGAGACATATAAAGTCTGCGATAACATACCTAGGCAATCAATTGTTTTCTTCATATACAAATATTGGTTTTTGTTTTTGGAATTTCTTTCAATGAATTCTACTACTTTTTATATGTTTCCAGAGATAGGAGTCATATTCTTTCTTAGTTTTCTGGCTGTTTCTTTGATAGTATCAGGGACTTGCATACACACTTTTACTAAATAGTAATCTGTAGCCTCTTTCCTTTCGTATGAAAGGAGAGAATTCAAGAGAGGAATATTAGTTTACCGTCATCTCGGACGAGAACAAAAAGTTTTGTATTTTTGTATTTTGTGATATAATAACATCACTTTAGGGGATTTCCCTTCGATTCCTGCTTCGGTAGGATGATAATAATTAAAGATTCAAGAGTTCCTTGAGTCTTTTTTTGATGTT
>JAMOOA010000175.1 GCA_027066255.1 Candidatus Altimarinota bacterium
ATTATCACCAACCTCATAGACGTCTTTTTACTCTGAGAAAAAAAGGAACAAATACTCGAGCTCGAATGATTTCAAGAGAAATCTGTAGGTAAACTCATAGAGTCAATAGAAAAAGCAAGGAAAACGGATATATCTATAGTTCTCAGGAGTATAGGAATACCAGGAGTAGGGAAGAAGACAGCAAAAACACTTGCAAAAGTGATAACTTCACCCGACTCTTCTCTCCTTCAAGGAAGATGAGATATTGAAGAACTTGAGGAGCTTAATGATATCGGTTCAGAAACGGCAAGGAATCTTGTAGAGTTTTTTACAAATGAAAAAGAGTTTATCTCAAACCTTCTAGAGATCCTTGATATCGATTTCAAACCTGCTTCCTGAGAAAAATGAATAGAGTGAAAATATTCTTGAAAAACTATGTGTATTACTGGAAGTTTTGAGCGATACAAAAGAGATGATCTCGTAAAAATACTGGAAGAACAAGGAGGAGAATTTGTGAGTTCCGTTAGCAGAAAAACAGACTATCTTCTTGCTGGAGAAAGAGCCGGAGGGAAGTTGAAGAAGGCTGAGGAGTGTGGAGTGGAAGTGTTGAGTTTGGATGATTTTATCTAAGAGTAAAAAAGAAGGAGTTTTATAAAACTCCTTCTTTTTTACTCTTAAGGTAATATATTATTTTTCATTATACAAATGTACGTCTCTCTGAGGGAAAGGGAAGTTGAGTTTTCCATTTGTGGCATCAAACTCTTTTTTGACTTTTTCTGTGAGTCCAAAGACTGCTCCCCAGTAATCTTCTGTTTTTACCCACGTTCTAAAGGTAAATATAACAGCATTATCTCCGAGTTCTTTTACTCCTATGGTTACTCATTCCTCCTCTAATACTCTTTCATCTTCATCTGCTATTTTCTGGAGTACTTCTCTTGCGAGATCTATAGAATCACCATAACTGATACCTACATCTATATCGACTCTCTTTTTGTCTTCCATAGAGTAGTTGATGATGCTTCCTCCGATAGCATCAGAGTTTGGGATGATGATGGTTTTTGCGTCAACAGTTTTGAGTATAGTATTAAATATTTGTACGTCTCTTACGGTTCCTATATGTCCCGAAGTTTCTATAAAATCTCAGACCTTGAACGGTTTAAATAGAAGTATCATGATCCCACTAGCAAAATGACTGAGAGTTCCAGAAAGAGCCATACCAACAGCGAGACCAACAGCAGCAAACATAGCAACAAACGAACTGGTTTCTACTCCGAGCATTCCTATAGCAGCAACGATTACAAGAGCCTTGAGGATATTTTTAAGAAGACTAATAAGAAAACTCTCTACTGTTTTATCTACCTTTCTTTTATTGAGAACTTTGTGAATAGTATTACCAATTATATTTGCTACCTTGAAACCAATCCAGAGAGCAATGAGAGCTCATGCGACTTTGGGAATATAAGAAAGAACTCAAGTCATAACTTGAGAACTGAGAGCTTGTAAGCTCTCAGGGGTAAGTATTTTTGATAAATCCATAGTATATTTCTGTGTAAAAAGAAGTAAATTACTTTTTTATTGTAATGGAAAATGACGTTTTTCAAGCTTCATAATGAAGATTTTTGTGTGGAAGAAATATATAATCTGCTTTTGCAATTTTTGATTTGATTTTTATAGCTATTTCCATAGACTACTCGAGCAAAAACATGGACTCATAGCTCAGTTGGTAGAGCACTCGCCTCTTAAGCGATAGGTCCCGGGATCGTGGCCCGGTGAGTCCACCAAAAAAATACACAAAAAAGAACAGCCCAAAAGTCTGTTCTTTTTTTATAATACTATTCTGGGATTATATTTCCCACTTCAGAATTTACCTCATTTATGACATCAGTAGTTCATGGCTGTAGTATGAGTTTCCCTCAACTCCCAGCACCAATATTCCACGCAGTTGCTATAAGTCAGAGTATCATAACTATTCCAGCTATAACATAGGGATTCTTAAGTATTTCTTTCATATTTTTGTATACATTAGGAAAGATTCTGATTTTTATCAGAATGATAATAGAATTATTATAACAAGATAGGAAAATACACAAAATAAAAGACCTTTTCATTTCTGAAAAAGTCTTTTATTTTGTAAGAGTATTAGTCTTGAGGTTTTTCTTGAGCAAAATCAACATTGATTGCTCTACCATCAAGATCTTTTCCATCCATAGCTTCTTTTGCAGCTGTTGCTTCTTCAACAGTTTCAAATTCTACGAACCCAAATCCTTTAGATCTTCCTGTTTCTCTGTCAGTAACGATTTTTACAAATCCTACTTCCCCAAATTCAGAAAAAGCTTCTTTGAGTTCTTGCCATGTGATATTCCAAGATATACTTCCAACAAATAGTTTGTTAGTTGGTGTATCTGCCATATTTTATGGTAAGACATATAAAATAATGAGACCCGGACAAACTATCTATTTTCAACAAAATGAGAAACAAATAAGCAACCAGTTTTTATCTCGCTGGTATTATCTGTTTTTTTCGCTTGAATGCAAGTTTTTTTTGGTATTTATTATTTTTAGTTCCCAAGAATATCGAGATTGTCTTTGTCTCTAGTAAAAGAAACAAGTGTTTCTCTGTTGATAAGACCTTTTTTATAAAGTGCTGCAAGGTATTTATCCATGAGGATCATTCCTGATTTTTGCCCTATTTCTAGGACAGAGTAGAGCTGGTTTGTTTTACCTGATATGATAAGATTTCTTGTCGCATCATTATTGAGGAGTATTTCTCTTGCTGCGATTCTCCCATCAGTATCGCTTCGAGGAAGGAGCCTCTGAGAAACAACCCCAAGAAGATTCATAGCAAATTGCATACGTACTTGATTTTGCTGATCAGAAGGGAAGACGTCAACAATTCTATCAATGGTTTGAACGGTATCATTAGTATGGAGTGTTGATAGTACAAGATGCCCTGTTTCAGCAAGAGTAATAGCTGCACGAATTGTTTCAGGGTCACGCATCTCACCAATGACGATAATATCAGGGTCTTCACGAAGGGACGCACGTATAGCAGAAGCAAAACTTTCAGTGTGAACTCCGATCTGTCTTTGATTTATGAGACATTTATCATTCTCAAACTCAAACTCTATAGGGTCTTCTATAGTGATAATATGCTTTGATTGAGTCTTATTGATATGGTCGATCATTGCAGCTATATTGGTTGATTTTCCCGTTCCGGTGGGGCCAGTCATGAGTATGAGTCACTTTGATCTTTTACATAAAGACTTGAGTTGTTCTCATAGACCTAGTTCCTCCATAGTGGGGATCTTTTTTGGTATAGTTCTCATTGCCATCGAGTACCCATGAGAATCAACGTAACAATTGATTCTGTATCTTTCTTTTTCAAGATATTTATATGAACCATCTACCTCATGTTCAATCAGAAACTTTTCTAATCCTTTTTTCTCTATAACAAGTTCTATGATTTCTTTCATATCATCGAGTGAGAGCATAGAGGTTTTTTGAATAACTCCATTTACTTCAACTTCTGTAAGCTCTTCTATCTGTCCAGAGTTATTGCGAACGGTAGGAAGGTATCCAGTATTTAAATGTATATCAGAGTATTTTTTTTGAGAAGCAAGCTCTAAAATGCCGTAAAATAGGTCTTTCATGTTTTTCTGCGAGAGAAGGAATAGGATTATACTATCTATGATAGCATATATTTTTTGTAAAAGCGAGAAAAGGGGTATTTTGCTTATCAGTTTGAAAAAAGCTATATTTCACTACAATGAGGATATACTAACTTCTATGATACATGAGGAAACTCAAAGATATACGTAAAAATTTGGATTCTGAGATAGATATAACACAGAATTATGTTTTTCCTGAAGTTCATACAGAAAAGTCTCTTGAAGGAAAAGAGACTTGAGATATATGTAGAGGTCTTCCAAGTATAAATTTACAAGAGAATAAAAGTATTAAAATTATAGAAAATAAGACTCTTTTTTTTGATGCTTTATGAAGAAAAAAGTTCACCTTTTCTCAAACTCTTGATATCTCTAGAAAAAGAGTTCTTTTTTCAAAAATAACTCTTTTTTATACCATTCTTATTATCCTCTGATTATCCCTTCTTTTATATCTTGATAAGATAGTTATAGAAGCAAGGGTGAATTCAGGATATAATAAACTTACAAGTATAGCCAAGGAAATAGGTGGTATAGAAGGAACAAAGAAACTTGTAAATGATGCAAGGTTTGATTTTCTCGTGTCGGATATACTGTTTACTCCTTTTAAATTTTTGACTGGACAAAAGATATGAAATGGATATCACGCAATAAAATGATGAAAGATGCTTACCAAGTCTCTCGATAACATCTTTGCAATGTATGATAAGGTATTGATTTTTATCGATACAAAAGATATCAAAAACATATACTTTACACAACTTCTTACGAACCTATCTCCTGAATTTTTGAATATAGAAGACAGTCTGAGATCGACACTCTATCATTATCAATCTATACAGTGAATTTGAAATAAATTTCTTGAAGAAAAACTCTCTTTACAAATAAGTCGCCTGCAGCTAGTGTTGTCTCAGGTCGAGGTTATTAATAATAATTTTTCTACTTTTTTGGATATACTCTGACATAGGGAAAGGAAAAAATATCTTGTAGTATTTCAAAATAGTGATGAGATACGTCCTACTGGAGGTTTTATGGGGAGTATGGCTGTGGTAGAAGTGTTTCGTTGAAAAATACAGAAGTTTTCTCCAAGAGATGTGTACTCTTTCGAATGGGATCTCAAGAAATCTAATTATGAGAGAGTTTCTCCTCCAAGAGGGATTGATACACTTACCTCTAGCTTTGGCCTGAGGGATGCAAATTATTACATAAATCTTAAGGATTCCTCAGAGACCATACGTTTCTTTGTTGAGAAATCAGGGCAAGAGATAGATGGAATTATATATATTAACCAAAATATTCTTGAGGACTTACTAAAGTCTATTTGATGAGTAGAGTTTAAAAAAATAAATAAAAAAATAACAGCAGAGAATTTTTCTGAAATTATGTCTCTTCTTGTTGAAGCTAAGATATATAAAGAAGGAACCCAATGAACTCCAAAGAAAGTACTTTTCGATTTTATGGATGTTTTTAAGAAGAAACTCTTAGAAGAAAAGAAATACTCAGACTACGGAAAAGTGCTCTTTGATCATTTTAGACGAAGAGAGATAATGATGTATTCTTTTAATAGGGAAGAAAATGGCATCCTCAAAGAACTAGGATTGGATGGTACTATAGAATACAGACAAACACTAGATTTTTCTTATCCGGTATATACATCTCTCTCGGGGAATAAGTCGGATAGATATATGGAAAGATCATATAAGAAAAATATAAAAATTAATGCTGACTGTAGTATTCAGACGAATCTCTCACTTATATCTCGTCATAGCTTTTCTTCAAAAAAAAGACAAGAGTTATTGGATATGATGAAACAGTACAACATATCGTCTAAAAAAACCTTAGAAATACAATGATCTTGAGATAATTATCAGTTTGTTCGAGTTATTCTTCCTCAGGAGGCTATAGTATCCCCACAGGAGAATATATCTATACGTGACTATGGGAAGAGAAGGGGAGTAGAATTTTACATTCGTACACAACCGACTCAAACAGTAGATTTTTCTTTTAAATACACACTTCCTAATAAAGAATGTAGAGCATATGATTATATGCTGTATAAACAACCGTGAATACGAGAGTATGATGTAGAAGTAACTTTACAAGGAAAGCAAGAGAGGTTTTCTTGATTAGAGAGAGATTTCTTCTATAGTTGAAAGTAGTTTACCTAGTAATAAAAGCAAACAATGAAGAAGAGTATTTACGGTCTCGTTGCTCTTACGCTGCTATCATTTTCTACAGTTACCCTTGCTCTCAATGAACTTCCAGGGGAATTTAAACCAGAGTGTTATGAATACTATGATAGAGTAGAATCATTTACTATCAAAAAAGGACAAAGCTATAAGTTAGATATCAATAAATCAGGATTCCTTCT
>JAMOOA010000176.1 GCA_027066255.1 Candidatus Altimarinota bacterium
GAAAGACCTCTTGTTTCTGAAGAGATACAAAAAAGTATAGACTTGCAAGTAAAGAATATCCTTAAAGAAGCCTACAAAAAAGCTATGACTCTTATAGAAAAACACAAGGAACTCCATACAAAGATTTCTGAAGACTTATTAAAAAAAGAAGAAATAGACAGAGAAGAGTTTGAGAAGTATTTTATTTGAATGAAACTGGTGTAAAATGGCTTTAAGACTTGAAGATTATGAACTGTGTCTTTCAGAAAGGTGAGGGCATACAAAACATTTGTTAGAGTGAGGTATTGAAGAAGAGAATCGCATGGAATTTATCAACTGACTTGAGAATTTTTGTGAAAAATATTCTTTGTTTTCTACGAGAATTAAGCATGATATAGAGCACTACTTAGTGAGGTTTTCTATTAATTCTATAACAGACGAAGTAAAACCCAACACTTCATCTGCAAATGAATTTCTTTCAAAACTTTGAAATAGTCTTTGTAGGAACGAAATAAAACTAATATATGACTTTCTTCTTAAATCAGTTTCTTTCTTACTTTCTTCATGAGAAAAACCGACTATTAGTGAAAAAACAGAGGTTGAGTATTATTTTCCAGAAGCAGTACCAAGGGTAATGAAGATTTTAGAAGAACATGGAAAAAAATTTAGATAACTATGAAAACAACAATCATCACTCTCCTCGTTTTACTTCTTTTTCCTCTTTCTTTCGTTTTTGCATGAGGAGATACTTCACTTGAATGAAGAAAATCCTACCTAATAGAACACTCTCAGAAGTGAGAGAGATATGTACAAGCTATAGATAAACTCATAGAAAAATACAAGGATAGAGAAAAAATCCTAGAGAAACTTCAAACAAGAATCAAGAAACTGAAGCAAAAAAAGCCCATAAATCTAGATAATAAAAGAAGTGTAGAGATATATGCAATCCTAAATTATATAGAAGAGAGGATAAAACTAGTTCAAACAAAAGTAGAAACGTGAGACTATATCTCTGTTCACTATACGGGAAAACTCAAAGATGGAACACAGTTTGATAGTAGTTATGAAAGATGAGTTCCTCTTAACTTTACCGTGTGAAATGGTCAGATGATTTCTGGCTTTGATAGTGGAGTATTGACTATGAGAGTAGGTGAGAAAAAAATACTCACTTTGACTCCTATCGAAGCGTATGGAGAATATGATGATGAAAATGTGAAAATAGTTTCAAAAAGTGAACTAGAAGTATTTGAAACACAGTGATATGATGTAGATACGGGGAACTATATCCCGACACAATTTGGAGATATACTTATAGTAGAGACAACTAACACAACGGTCACACTTGATCTCAATCATTCCCTTGCAGGCAAGACGCTTATATTTGAGGTAGAACTTATTTCTATACAAAGATAATTATGAAAACGATATCTTGGGACGATTTTGAAATGATAGAACTTCGTAGTGGAACTATTACCGATGTACAAGACTTTCCAGAAGCTCGAAATCCTGCTTATAAAGTCTGGGTAGACTTCTGAGAAGAAATCTGAGTCAAGAAAACGAGTGCTCAGATAACAAGAGTTTATAAAAAAGAAGAACTCCTCTGAAAACAAATAGTTGGAGTCGTAAATTTTCCACCAAAGCAAATTGGAAACTTCATGAGTGAGTTTCTTTTGACTGGTTTTCATACAGACAAATGAGTAGTATTAACGAGTGTGGATAAAGAAGTAAAGAACGGATTGAAGTTATTATAATTTTATAATTTAGAAAAGATATGCTCCATTCTCTTATCGAACAAATAGTTTCTCTTATCTGAAACCTATGATATACAGGGATATTCCTCATGATGACTCTAGAATCGAGTTTTGTACCATTCCCCAGTGAGATAGCAATGATTCCTGCAGGGTATCTCTCAAGTACCGGAGAGATGAATTTCTTATTGGCTTTTATTTCATGAACACTTTGAGCCCTTTTATGAGCGACTATAAACTACTTTGGGGGATACTATTTCTGAAGACCCGTGATAAAGAAATTGATAGAAAGTTATGGGAAATACTTCTTTATCAAGATGAACCATTATGAAAAAGCTGAGACATATTTTAGGACTCATGGAGCTATAACTACATTTCTTGCCAGATTTATACCAGCAGTGAGGCAGTTAATTAGTATTCCAGCAGGGGTGTTTCAAATGAGTTACCCAAAATTTATGCTCTATACAGGTATCTGAGCTGGTATTTGGAATCTTGCACTTATGACTATAGGATATATAGCAGGGGAGAATACAGCACTAATAAAAGAGTATTCTCAGATTATACTTATTTGATGAGTGACCTTGATTATACTTATTTGATGAGGTTATCATTATTTACAGAAAAAAAAGAAGTAAATGAAGATATCAGAACTAAAAAATAAAAAGATAGCAATACTTTGATTCTGAAAAGAAGGGGAGAGTACTTTATCTTTTTTACGAAAATTATGAATTATAGATATCACTATTCTTGATAGAGAGGCTATTGTTCTTCTAAATGATACTTCAAAAATAAAAACAATATCAGGAGATAAATATCTAGATGAACTAGATAGCTACGATATTATCTTTAAAACTCCTGGGATATCTCCTTTTCAAGAGAAATTGGAATCATATAGGAATAAATTCGTCTCTCAGACGAGTATATTTTTTGAGAATTATGGAAAAAAAGTTATAGCTATTACAGGAACAAAAGGGAAGTCTACTATTGCTACTCTCACGTATCTTGCACTAAAGCAGGCTGGTTATAAAGTAAAGCTTGTTGGAAATATAGGAAAACCTGTTTTAGATGAGATAAATATATTGGAGAGGGAAGAATATGAGTATGTGGTTTATGAGATGTCGAGTTATATGTTGCAAGATTTTATCCCTAGAACTTTTATTAGTCTCTTCAATAATGTATATACATGCCATATAGATTGGCATAAAAGCTTTGATGTCTATGAAAAAGCAAAGCTTGGAATCCTGGAACAAGCTCAACATAAGCTTGTAAATAACGAATTTACATCGAAAATAGAGTGAAACTTTGAAGTATTTTGATATGAGTGAAAGTATTACTATAAAGAAAAAGATTTCTTTATAGATGAACAAAAGATATTAAATAATCCAAAGATTCTCCTAGAGGGAGAACATAACAAAAAAAATATCTGTGGAGTTATGGGAATACTAGATATTGTCATTTGAGAAAATCAAAAAATAAGAAAAGTATTAGAGCAAGTATTATGAAGTTTTTCTTGACTCCCTGATAGAATGGAAAGAATTAGGGAGCTTAATGGAATAACATTTATAAATGATGCTATAGCGACAACTCCAGAGAGTAGTATTGCAGCTATAAATACCTTTGAAGAACAGCTAGGAACACTTTTTTTAGGAGGAGAAGACAGTGGTTTTGATTTCTCTACACTTCGTAAAAAGGTTCTTGACTCAGGTATACAAAACATAATTGCATTTCCAGACGCAGTAGAAAAAATCTTTCCAGAGATAGGGAGTTACGATTTTGAGAACCCATTCTCCCTAGAAATAGAAGGTAAGAGTATGCAATTTTTTAGAACAAGATCCATGAAATCATGAGTCGATTTTGCATATAAAAATAC
>JAMOOA010000177.1 GCA_027066255.1 Candidatus Altimarinota bacterium
ACTCAAAAATGAAAGATAGCTCTTTTATCATGTGCTGCACCAAGTTTCTCGATATGGAAGAGTTACAGAGTGAAAGCTGAGGAGTTTAAAAAATACGTAGAAAAATTGTAAAATTACTTTCCTAGCTTGTATATAAGCTCTTTTATATGAGAATCTACCAAGTTTATAAGGTAGATTTTTTTGAATGCTTTCTGTGATGTAATATCGATAGTATATCAAATATTGCCTCCTAGGTCATCTTTCACATCAGTTGAATATCTTTCATAGAGTTTTTTTCTGATTTTAGTAAGTTGTACTCTGTAATTCTGGAGTTCTTTTATAGATTTCGTTTTGTTTACTTTTTTGAGGTAGAGTCGCGTTATTTTTGAGAAAATTGCACTTATTTTTGTATCTATACTCCTTATGTCTATATCATTTCTAGAGATAATAACTCCATCAAGTATATCTCTTCCTGGGCCAGAGAGATTTCTCCCGTTATAGATAAAGGAACTCGATTTTCCTGCATCGAGATTGAGAGCATCATAACAACCTACTTGGGAAATAACTCTTACAACATCATCAAGGACAGCGTTTAAGACTCTTCAGAAGATAATTTTATCACGAGATTCATTAGTACAGATAAAGTGTCTTGTCAGAGGTACGCGCATTTTTCTCCCTATGAGTCAGACATCATAATAATGCTCCAATTTATTTTCTCCAGATTCAAGTAGAAGAGGGAAGTTTGCAAATCACTCATATATGCCACCTCTTTTATCTATATTAATTTTACCTGTCTGGTGCAAAAAAGCTTCTTTTTTTTCATTCCAACCAAAAACAACACGCTCACCAGTATTTTTATAGGTTGATATCTCCCTTCCTTCGATAAAACGTTCATTTATAGTCGAGTTTTGTCCTTTGCATTGAGTGTAGTCAGCAGGACAAAAGAATACTCCATTTATAGCTGTTACTCCCCCATAGTTCCTCATTATTTCCCTTAAATTAGCCCCCTTTTTAGATATTCAGATGTGTATATCATAGATATTAGAAGAAATATCATAGGTTACATACTGAATTCTGTGAGAGTCGATTTCCGTATCTGTAAAAGTATTTCCAAAAACAGAAAGTGGAAAAAATATTCATAAATATAATAGTATTTTTTTCATGGTTTACTTATATCTTTTTCTTGATTTTAATTCTTTATATACAGAAGATACTTTCTCGATAATAGTTTGGCTCTTTTCCTGTTGAAAGGCATTCTGGACTTGTTTTTCTAGAGAATTATTTTGTACGCTATAAATTAATCACATTATCAGTATACTTATTATTACCAACATGAAGTGAATAAAAATTTTCTTTTTAATAAAGAAGTATAATGTTCATCAAATAGTAAGAAATATAAAAAATATAAAAAAAAATAGATCAGCATAAAAGGAATTCATATTTTCTAGATTAAAGTATATATTATAGAGTATAAGGAATTATTTTTAGAAATATAGAAGAAAAGAGAAGTAGTATTACAAATACCAATCACTTAACATAATATAACTTATGTTAAGTGATTGAATGAGAGTTTTGATGATTCCTAGTATATCTAGTTTTAGCTGTATTTGGAGTTTTATAGGTTTCTTGTATACTTTTTATATTTATTCTTAATTATCCTTAGATGCATTCTAATTTAAAAAATCTTATAATATTTTGGAATTTTTTAAAAACAAATATTTATGATCTTTTTTTTATTTTTCTGAAAAATGAATACATAAAAAATTATAATTATATAATAGGTTTTCTTGTATTTATCATTATATGATTTTTTTCGTCTCAATACTTTATAGATTTATTTCATTTTCAAGACTTGACTCTTAAGTCACAAAGAAAGATTGGATACTTTCTATCTATTATTGTTGTGTGCTTTCATACTATATTTTATAGGGGAGATTTTAACCATAAAATTACATTATTTCTTAATTATGGTATTTTTATATATACATACGGCCTGATAATTACAGAACAAGGCTATTCTATTACAATTAACGACTATTATAAGACGCTTTCATTCTATAATATATCAGTCATGTACATTGGTTCAGCACTACTTCTTATTACTCTTTACATGAAGAATCTTAATAACAGTAAAAAATCTTGTACTAAATATATAAAAACAACACTTTGGTTTCTTGCTGTTTATTTTATCGTTGATATTGTGTTTAAGGGGCTATTATCCTAATAACCTCCTTGCTATTATTCTTACTACCTTCAACCTCTCAATTACATCATCATTATCCTCTATTTCGAGACGTTTATCGATTATTTTTATAAGCTTTTCTATCTTCTTTTTTGAGAGTTTTTTGAGAGCTTTCACTATCTTTTGATTCTTCCCTATTACTTTAGGCTCTTTTTGTACTACAGTTCAAGATCCTCCTCTT
>JAMOOA010000178.1 GCA_027066255.1 Candidatus Altimarinota bacterium
ATATTTATCTTGATTAATTTTCTCTAAATCAATCAATGTTTTACAGGATGGACATATAATAGTTTCAGACATATTTATATTTTAACTACATAAAAGTTACCTTATCTTCACTTACTTAGATATATTCTTAATATATTCAGAAGTCGTAAAATATCCATTCTTATCACAAGTAATATCTTCATATAGGAAGATAAAAAGAATATCTACTCTCATATATTCAAGTTCTGTATGATACTTTTTCAGTCCCTATATCTTACATCAAAACTCTGTAATTCCATCGAGAATACACAGAGCCTGTCCAGCAAAATCAAATTGAACTGCAAATGACACTGGTCATTCATAATCTCCACTTACTTGTTCTATATCAACGAGTGCAGAAAAATTTATATTATAGGTATATGTTTGGAGAATCCCATCAGTATTTATAGAACCACTTTGAGTCGCAACAACTATTGGAGATCAAAGAGATATAACGCTTCATGACTGACTTCTTCCATATCACTTTACTCCATCCCAATTATCTATCGTATTGGTATTTATCTCTTCTAGATTTCCTGTTTTTGTCATTGTTACCGTAAATCCTGCTCCTATAGTTTTGACTGTTACTTGAAGTGGGGTAGAAGTAGTTCAAAGTATTCCTCCGTAGAGATTCCCTATATTTGAGTCTGGTGAACTGATTATAAACTCTACAGCATCACGATAGAATTCCCATTTATAAGAAGTGGTATTTCCTGTATTATCATCGATATCTAGTGTAGCTCTGTACTTTCCAGACGGAAGACTCGAAACAGGGTAGGTAGCTCCTGAGGAAGTCACAATCTTTGAACCAAAATCTACATACGTCGGTGCGATATCTGCTCCCCATCATACTCCTGCTGTCCAAAGCTGGAGTGTCAAGCTATCAGTAGTACCATCTACATCACTTCCACTATCATCATACTCTATCTCTATATCAAAATCCCCTACAGGAAGAAGAGCCTCTGAGAATGGAGTCACTTTTCCAATACTTGGGCCTCGAATATCAACTGTTGCTGCATAAATAATACCTCAAGCAATAAGTGAGAAAAAAAGCAAGGTTATATATTTCTTTTTTGAGGTCATTGTTTGCCTAAGAAGGAATTTTATATTAGCATTATAGTATAGTGTTTTGTCTATAAATCAATACCTCTAACAGCCTATGAACTCCATTGGGAAATACATACTCTCTGTTACTGCAACGATACTCTTAAGTTCTGGTATAGTCTATGGCTGGAGTGGTCTCATAGCTTCAGATGGAGATACCCTGACATACACCAAATGGAATGAACTTTTCTATCTCGCTGAGGTTGGAAAATTTGTTGATGGTACAGATCCTGGAAATGCTACATTTTCAGGAGGAAATGTCGGGATAGGAGATGCTACTCCTGACGCTCTTCTCGATGTTGCGGGATCTTTTCGACTCGATGGTACGTTTGGAGACAAAGATGGTGATACAGGAACCTCTGGGCAACTCCTTGCATCAACTGGTTCTGGTACAAACTGGATAAACGCACCATCTGGAGGGGCTGGTTTTACTGCTGGAAGTATCGCGTTTTCCGATGGAACTGACCTCATCGAAGATAATACCAATTTTTTCTGGGATAATACAAATAATAGGCTCGGAATAGGAACTGCTACTCCATCAGCAACATTTGAAATCAATAATCGTATAGAACTCGATAGGTGACTTGGGGATGTTTCTGTCGGTTCAGATATATGGTTCAATGCTCAGGGGCTCCTTTCCGCAGAATCAAATATGTTGTTTAACATAGACTCTGACAATAACTGAACAACTGCCTACTTTGATTGGGGAACGAACTCAGACTCTACTACTGGAGATACAAACCTCATGCGACTCACAGAAGCAGGAGACCTTGATGTCTCTGGTCATATGGCTATAGGGTCAGCTGCTTCCACCCCGTCTAGCAATGTAGTACTTAGAATTTCAGATAATAGTTATGGAGGAAATCTCGATCGTAACGTATATGGAACTTATATGCTTGAGACACTTCCTACCACTGCTTTAACAGCCAATCGTTCAAGTTATGGGCATTATGTCCAACTCAATAATAACAAATGAGGATCTGATACTAATGGTGACCGTTCTTATGCATATGGGAATTATGCTTTAGTAAGGAATCAAGGGACTGATTATGCGTATATAAACACCGCATGACAATTCGATGCTCGTAATGAAAGTACAGCAGGAGCTAGATATGTGAGATGAGTACAAGCTATATGAAGGCAATATGACGGAGTCGGGAGTTCAGATGTGTATTTTGTTGTTGGGTCTGACAATGGTGCATATGGTCGCTCTGCTGCTGAAATAGGAACAACTACAGCAACTCACCTCAGAGGAACCAACTCAGCAGCGTATGCATACAATACTGACGTTACCAATGCTGTCTGAGTCTACGCAATAGCTGGAACAAATAATGCTCGTAATGGAAACGTCGTTAATGCTTACGGAATACAAGCATATGTAAATGCTGATTCTGATGATGGAGGAAGTGTCACTACAGGAACAGCTGGATATTTTCATTCTTACGGAAGAGATACGGGACCTCTTATGACCACTTCTCGTTGAATCTATGCAAACGCTGATGATGGAGTAACTAGTTATGCGATACAAGCATATGCTGATGATGTTCGTGCAACCAATAACTACGGACTCTATCTCGATGTAAGGAATGGGTCGTGAGCAAATTATGGGATATTTGGAGTACGTGGAGATTGGATTCTCGATGAAGATGGAAATGGAATATCTGGAGGAACAGGCGCAGGAGGAGATATCATACTTTGAGAAGGGCAAGATCTCGAGCTCTACCATGATGGAACAAATTCTTATATCATCAATAATACTGGGGATTTATATATAGGTGACTCTGGTATCGATGACGTCATTCTCTCAAACAATGGAGGAAATGTCTGAATCGGTATAGCTACACCAACGGTAGATCTTCACGTAAGTGGTTGAAATGGTGATGCCGAAATGATACTCGAAGCTGATAGAGATAATGTCGGAGAACAAGATAATCCTATCTTTCGACTCCTCCAGGATGGAGGAGCTGTAGATGCTGTCTTTGGGCTTGTAGGAAGTGCTGGGCAAATCTATACAAATTCTCTTCAAAATGCAACATATATCAACTCAGACACTGATGGAAGTAGACCTATTCAAATGGTTACAAACGGAAATGCTCGAATGACCATTGATGGAAGTGGAAATGTCGGAATCGGCATGACTAATCCAGCATCAAAGCTTGCAGTATCAGGTCTCCCTTCGGGAGTAAATGACACCGTAGCTTCTGGTACCCTTGCTGGAGCTCTATGCATTACCAATACTGGAAATATGTATATAGACACTGATGGAACATGTGCAAACTAGTTTTACTGAGGCTATAATACTTCCTTATATCTTTGCTATTACTATAGCTTTCATTTAGTTAGTTATTTTTTTCAAGTACTACTTTAATAGGCTTGTAACTCACTCGATGTATTCCTGTAATATCCGGAGGATTTTTAAGTTGCTCCTGATGCTTCTTAGTCCCATATCCTACATTGGTTTCAAATCCATACTGAGGATAAAGCGTTGCGTACTGCTTCATGAGCTTATCACGAAAAACCTTTGCAATAATACTTGCAGCAGATATCTCTCTCACTTTTGAGTCTCCTCCAACGATAAATACAGCTGGCTCTTCTAATTCCTCAAATTTATAGTTATCACGTCCATCAATAAACGCTTGAATGATAACATCTTCATTGCTAGAAAATGAGCTCTGTACCTTTCTATCTGCCTCTAATATAGCTCTTCTCATGGCTTCTTTATTTGCTTGACGAATATTTATCTCGTCAATAATAAAATTATCAACTACTCCTATCCCAAAAAATAGCTGTGGTTTATTTCAAATACTCATCAAAACAAGTTCCTTGTAGAGTTTGTCTCTTTTTTTCTGTGTGAGTTTCTTAGAATCAGTGAGTTGCTTGAGAAACTTGGAACTTGGTTTATTTTTTGGGTGAAATACTACAGCACACGCAACAACTGGCCCAGCCCAAGGACCTCTTCCTACTTCGTCAATTCAGAGTTTAATCTTTATTCTTCTCTTTGGCATGTGTTTATAAAAATTTAGATGTATTATATTTTATACGACTTTATTCGCAAGAAGATTTTTTCACAAGAATAAAAAAATCTTCTTGATTTCCTTTTCGAATTCTCTAGTATATTAAGTATATTAATTCATAGAAATATAAATCGTATATGGAACAAATCAGAGCCGTTGTCATCGAGGTAGAAAACCTCAAACAAGCAAAGAAGTTTTCTGAAGCGATACATCTCTTACAATCAAGTCTTGGAAAACACTCAGACGATTATAGGTTGTACGAGGAGCTAGCAGACATCTACCTCTACAATGGTGATCTCGTAAAATCTATGAAAGCTATCGATTTTGCTATCGATTTGAATCCTGAATCAGCAACAGGAAATTATCTAAAAGGATTTATTCTCCTGTCTCAAGACAAAGTAACAAAAGCTATCACATACCTCAAAGCATCTAATACGATGATGGGAAATAACGCTGAAGTTCTCAGAAATCTTGGTTGGGCTTATACTATGCTTGGAGAAACTCAGAGGGGTATAACGATGCTCAAAAGGGCTCTTAATATATCCCCCGAAGACGAACTCATAACGGAGGATTTAGCAATGGCTCTCATCGGTATCGGAGACCTCAAACAAGGAAATACACTCCTTAAGAAAATAGGAAAAACAGGAAGTATCGCAAAATAATTCCTTCTCCCTTATACATGAACTTTACAAAAAAATACATAACTCCTTCGTATCTCGGAATTATCGATATAGGAAGTTACAAGATTCGTGTGTCTGCTTGTAAATTTCTCAACAAGAAAGTCACTCTTTTGGGTTACACAGAAAAGAGGCAAGATACTTCGACATTTATCAACGGTCAGTGCACCAATCTCGCAGGACTTTGTGAAGATATAGACGATACTCTCAAAAAACTTGAAAGAGAAAGTAAGATATCCTTGGATGAAGTCGTTATCAACTTCCCTTTTGGAGAGCTTTTTGCGGCAACTAAGAAAATTAATTACAAACGTTCTCGTCCTCATACTCCTCTGGATCGCGAAGAAATAGAGCTCATTATTTCTCGCGCTCAAGAAATATCTCTCAAAAAACTCTCTCAGGAAATATATGAGACTCATGGAATAGGAAAAGAAGAAATAGAACTCATTCTCAGTCGTATCAACAGCTTCAAAATAGATACAGTAGAGCACAAGGTCGTAGTAGGAGAAGAATGAGAAAATATCAAAATCTCCGTCCTCAATGTCTTTGTTCCACTGAGTAAACATAACCTCGTAAATCATATCGGAAATATCATAGAAAAAAAAGTCCTCCGTACTCTTCCTTCTGAGTTTTGTCTCACAAAACTCTTTACAGAAAAGGATATACTTGTCCTCGATATAGGGGCAACACAAACTTCTATATCTATCAAAAAAGGGGGAGAGCTTCTTGGAGTCTCTAAAATTGGTATTGGGATGAACAATCTCCTTACAAAGATATCTGAAAATACCGGGAAAACTCGCATGGAGGTGCTAGATAAAATCAATACTGAAAACTATGAGGATGATAAGAAATCCTTTTTATCTATCTGGAATGAGGCTCTACTTATAGGTATAAAGGAGATTATCCATGATGGTATTTGTCCTAATGTGATTTCTATTTTCTGAGGAGGAGGGAATAATGATTTTATCAAAAATAATCTCCTGCGCCTCAGTTTTGAAACCCAAGAGATCCGCATCGTAAAATGATTAGAATTTACACATGTCTGTAGAGAAAATCTCCTGACTCATGTCGAATCTGTGAGTCATGAAAGCATACTTAATATCAATCTCGATACATTTGCTCTCATTCTTGAAACCAATCATATCCTCAGTCGTGAGAAAGACAGTGTTAGTCAATCATTAAGAAAGG
>JAMOOA010000179.1 GCA_027066255.1 Candidatus Altimarinota bacterium
TTTATACTCCAACTAATCACTTCTCTAGCTTTATACGGAACGACATCTCCATACATATCTGGAACAGTGAAATCCTTTTTTTCAAGAGTTACCGTTTTTGCGTTTGGAATGAGTCCATAGATACTCACGGCATTATCAGAAATAAACTTCTGGAGATTCTCGAGTTTATTATTTTTTTCAAATATCTCTACCAATACCTGAAGTGCTATCGGAGAAGTGAATACTCCTGCAGCACACCCGCAGCATTCTTTTGTATGTTGTGGGTGAGGGGCACTATCTGAACCAAAACTGACTTTTGGGTGTCCTGATAATGCTAATTCGAGAAGTGCGTCTCGGTCTTCATGTCTTTTTGCTATGGGTTTACAAAAGAGATGTGGCTTCATTGCTCCTCATATAACATCATCAAGGGTAATTTCAAGATGCTGAAGAGTGATAGTTGCATGCAGGTTTGGATACGCGTCCAAAGTATCAGCTGCTGCTTTGGTGGTGATATGTTCCATGATTATTTTGAGATTTGGGAATTCTTTTGCTATCTCCTCATAGTTTGGCATGAAATTCGCTTCTCTATCCATCACAAAATCCCCCGTTTCTCCATGAATCGAAAGAATAATTCCCAAATCTTGCATATCTGAAAATATTCTCTTACTCGCATCTGAAAGAATACTCGTTACTCCTCATTCTGAATTTGTAGTGATTCCTGCTGGATACAGTTTGACAGTAGTTGTATAATCCTTGATTCCTTCCAATATTTCTCTCGTGAGTCCTTCATGAAAAAAAACAGTCATATACGGAGTAAAATTGTCATCCGACGTAACTGTTTCTATTCTTTGTTTATAATCCTTCAGTTCCTGAAGTGTCATCACTGGTGGGACTAGGTTTGGCATGATTAGTGCTCATGAGAAAGTTTCACTCGTAAGTGGAGCAACAATGTCTTTCATCTCTCCATCACGGAAATGTACGTGCATATCAAGAGGATTGCGTATCTGAAATTCCATAGAAGTATTTCTAAAAAATAAAGTACTGTTTGTATAGTACCTTACTCTGAGTTATTCTCAACCCTAGTTATTTTTTGATGTGGAAAGATTGTGGAATATTATTTTCTCATACTCTTGACCAACTCATTCCATTCATTTTTAGGTTTTTCTGATATCTGTATTCCATCTGGAATCCTGGGAAAATCTTTTCTTTGTTCTTCGGGGGTATTGTCGTCCCAATAGAGTTCAAATTTCGGAGGAGTAAAGCAACTGATTATAGGAATTCCATTTTGAGAGTCTTGCTCATATCTATTTCCAACACAAGCAATAGCGATAACTTCTCCTCCTGCCTCATGTATGAGATTGGTCATCTTCTGAATCGTTGTTCCTCTACTGACAATATCTTCGCTGAGAACTACTTTTTTTCATTTGAGATTAATAGCATGTCTTTTGAGTGCCATGTTATTATTGTCATTGTCTGTTTTCTCTGTATACACCGATTCTTCAACACCAAGCTTTTCCGCAAGATACAAAGATATACGAACGCTTCACATCTGCGCTCAGACTATCACATCTGGGAGTATATTTTGTTCACGAAATTTTTCTGCAAGTTCAGTTGTTGCTCTTTCTATTACTCCGTAATTCCTTTCTATTGCTCAGATATTTATATAGGCATTGCTGAGGACTTTACTTGTAAAACGACAGTACTTTCCTCCTTCTGGACGAAAGTAAAACGCTCAGATGTAAGAAAATATATCTTTCCATGTTCCGGTGTAGAGAAGCTTTTCAAACTCAAAATTTGTTCCTGATATTTGCTCCACTCCCTGTATTTCTGTAAAAAATTGCCTTACAGTTTTGGGCTTGTCCTCAGACTGGAGAATAGGTCTTCCCATAACAACATAATCAACTCCTCTCTCTACAGCATCTTTTGGGGTCATAACTCTTTTTTGGTCATGAGTATCTCCTCACGCAAAACGAACTCCTGGGTTGAGTATTTTGAAATCAGACTCTGAAAATACTTCTCTGAGTATCTTTGTTTCCTGTCAAGAACAAACAACTCCATCAACTCCTGAGTCGAGAGCTAGTTTCGTGAGTTTCAGAACAGAATGTTTTGGATTCTCATCGTATATCTGTGCGGTATCTTCATCATCTTGAGATGTAAGAACTGTGATAGCCAGTATATCGAAATCTAAACCAAGTTCTTTTTTGACCTTCATAGCTTCTTTGAGAGTCGCGCTTCCAGAATTCGCATGAATAGTAAGTAAATCAACACTCTTATGAAGGCCTGAATTGTGAAGTTGTGTCAGATAATTTCTAATAGTATTGGGAATATCGTTCCACTTTGGATCAAGCATAATTCTTACTGGTGTCCCTTCTATAAGCTTCTTAATTCACTCGAATCCTATGCGTCCTATCATGTCGTTGAACTTGTACATCACTTCTAAGGTATACTCTGAAGCTCATGTAGAAATTTCTTGAATAATATCTTTTACTTCTTCTGGAAGAAGATTATCAAGAGCAATAATAAGCTTAGTTTTCATAATCTAGAAAGGTTAAGAGAAAAAAGGAGTCTTTATATCACTCATTGGTATATCCATCATACGAGAGTCTTTGATTTCTTCAAGGTCATCTATAGAAATCTTTCCTCTATACAGCTCCTTGAGGTCTCATCCTTTGTCTATATAATTACTCACTGCCAGGTACCCATTTGTATAAACCACATCTTTCATAAATACCCCAGATTTTGAAGGGTCTTTGAATCCTCTCTTGAGGCGAAGTATATATGTAAATATCCCTCCATAGTCGTCCCCATAGTATTCCACTAACTTTTTGACGAGCCTTCTATAAGAATGCTTGAGTGTGTACTGAGTAAAGAAATACCTCTCAAAAATAGAGTACGTCTTTCTGTCATGTTTTGTGAGAAATCTTGATTGATTGTAAATAGCGATGCCTTCTTCTGTTTCTATGTATCCTGCCGTTCCTCTAGAAAATATAGAAAATTTTGAAAGTCTTCCGTTTACCTTCCTCAGATAGTGTCCTTCCACTTCATGAGCTACTACTGAGCGAAGCTCTCTTTTCCCAACACTTGCACCGGTACGGAGTATGAGCTGATCTCCTTTCATAGTAAAGCGTGCCGTTCCTTCTCTTTCTATAAGTCGCGTTTTGATGTTGTAGATATGATTAAACTTCTTGAGATAGTCCCTTATGTCTTCAAAAAATAATATGTCTTCTTCCTGCTTAATAAGATGACTATTTTCCAGCATTTTTTTTGCATAATCGAAGTTTTCAGGGATGATATCTCCAAAAATCTTCTGGGAATATTCTGTCATTCCCGCAGTATCCTGGGATTTAAAGGCCTTTACAAAGAGAATTTTATTATGTATCTCTTGTTTCTTTTTTTGAAATAAGTAGGAAAGGGGAATATCTGGTATTTCTATATTTTCTAATTTTTCTAAAAGCTCTTCTGTGTCGAGAGATACATCCTGGTATTCAAAATTAGGTACATACTCTCCCTTTTTCTGAATAAACTTCTGTCTTTCTGATTCTATATTTGTAGGGGTAACGAGCTTGAGAATCAGAAGTTTTTTTTCTATTTTTACGAGATTTTCGTCAAGAGCAAGAAGCTGTTTCTCGTGTGTTTTTGTCACAGCTGTATTTTTCTCTGTATTTTTCTCTGTATTTTTTATAGCTGGATTTTCACCTTTTTTATATTTAAAAGGATCTACCAGGAATCATTTAAGTGAAGTAAGCCCCAAAACTATATTTATGTCTTCTAGATCTTTTATGAGAAAACGAATTGATTTCTTTGTTCCTCCTATTTCACAATCACATTTAATCTTTGTGTTTTCTTCTGGAGGAAGTTTGAGAACATTTTCTACAAACTTTCTGTCTATATAGTTTGAGCTCTGAGATACGCGTATATTCGCAAGATACGTATGTTTTTTATCTTGTATATTGAGAGTAATATACTCTTTCGTTCCAAGAACTTTCTTCCCGCTGATGGACTTGATTTTGTCTTCTATTTCTCCAGAAAACAAGTCCCTTCAAAGACGTACTCATTTTTCCACTGATTTTACTTCTATTCCTTCAACCCTCTCTAAGCGAGACTTGAGTGGGGCAAGGTTGGCTACTTGTACTTCAAGCCCAGCTCTGATATTCATCTCTAGTAAAAGTGGTCCATCTTTCTCATCGAGAACAACGTCACATCACAGGTATCATATCTTTGTGACTTGTTGAACTTTTACAGCAAGAAAAAGTATATCTTCCCAATCCGGGAGGATTATTCCTCTTACATCCCCGATACCAGGGATGCTTTTTATCATCTTTGATCCTTTTGTTATATAGGTGAGTTTTCCTGTTCCTATGTCGATCCCTACAGCACAAGCTCCTCCATGAATGTTGGCTTTCCCTCATGACTCTTCTGTAGGAATACGCATCATAGCCATGACAGGAACCATGTTGTAACAAATGATTCTCAAATCTGGGAGTCCGTATTTTCCAAGGAGCTCTATTTCCTTCGTCAGGACTACTTTTTTTTCTATTATCACCGTGTCTCTCCCTCCTGAAAGAGAGAAAAAACCATCTACAATATAGTGGAGATGCTCCCTGAGCCTTGTTCCTGTATAAGAAGCTCCTGTATTAGTTATAAAGCTCCCATCAGCTCCTTTTGATTCAAATACTAAAATTCCTTTCCCTCCATACCCATTGTTCGGTTTCACAACAAAAGGAGGTTCTAAAAGCGCTGTAGAACTCTCTGTAATTTCTGAATGTTTTTTAAATGTCGCAAGTGTTGCAGGAACTGCAATATTATGCCTTGAGAGAAATTGCTTTGTCTTAAGTTTAGAATCAGCAAGTTTTCGAGAAATAGAAAAGTTATTGGATTTGATATATTCTAGATTTCTCGCGTTTTGACCAAGAAGTCAGTATTGTTTTCAAAAAAATGCCATAATTATTTCAAGTATTTACGAGATGAGAGAAGTCAACTCAATGCCCCTATACATACGCAGAGTATAAACTCTATGAGAAGTACAATAGTAAAGTCACTCAGAATACTTCCTCCTCCAAAGTTTGCAGAAAGAATAAACTCTACACTACTCAAAAACATAAAAAATAGAAGCACACTCAAAATAAATGCTATAGCCGAATATATAGCCCCTTGAAGAGAAAATGGTCCATATATAAAGAGCTTACTCCCTCCTACTAGTCGAGTAATATATATCTCATTTCTATAATAATAAATGAAGTTCCCAATGATGGAATAGATGATAATCGCAATAGAAAAGAAGAATATCCCAATGATAATATATAGTCCTACCTGGAGGACTTCGAGTGTTCCCACTATCTTGGTAATCCTACTATATTGAGAAGAATAGTTAGAAAAATGTCCTTTCTCTCCTTTCTCAGAGTTAGAGAGAACAAATGCCTTTCACTCTACGAGATAGTTTAGTCTCTCAAACTGGTCGAGTTGTATCTGTGTCAGAGTAATTGTTTCTGGAAGAGGATTCTCACGTTCCAGTATTTTCACAAGATCAGGGTCTTTTGTACGTAATTCTTCAAGAACCTCCTGTTTTGTTTTGTACTGAATATGGACACTTGGAAGTTCTTTTTTGATTCCCGAGAGAAGGTCTATGACATCTCCCGAATTTTTATCATAATCGTCTTGAAGATATAGTGAGATAGTGAGTTTATCATTTATCCCATCGATGATTTTAAAACTCACATCATGGAGTAATAATAGAATATTTATAAAGAACATCAGAAGGGTCAAAACAAGAACAGAGGAAAAGCTCAAGAAACTGTTTCTTGTAATGTTTTTAAGTGAGTATTTGAGAAGTCTAAGGAACATGGAAAATAATTTCAAATAAATTCTCAGATATTGTAATCTGATTGACTATTTTTGCAAACCTCAGAGGAACTTTATAAAGATATTATTTTAACAGCTTTTTATGTAGTTTTGTCAA
>JAMOOA010000180.1 GCA_027066255.1 Candidatus Altimarinota bacterium
CTTTGCTTCTCTTACTGCCTGCCCCTCATATGTTCCATCAACAACAAATACAACATCAGGAACTTTTCTCATTTCTTTCAGTCCGTGAAATGCTTTATCAAGCTTTTCAAGTTCGAGCATTTTTGCTGCTTTTTCTTTCTTTGTAAGCATATCAAATCCACCCATTTCAGAATCCTTAAGGAGTTTTATATATGTATTGATTCTCTTTCTAATTGTTTTGAAGTTTGTAAGAAGACCAGGAACCCATTTCTCACAAACATAATAATTGTTTGTCGCTTCTGCGAGTTTTCTAAATCCATCTCTTGCTTGGAGTTTTGTAGCAACGAAGAGAACTTTTTTACCAGCTGCATTAAATTCTTGCAGTTGAGTATTTATAGACTCAATTTGTCCTACTGTTTTTACAAGATTGATAATATGTACTCCATTAGTAGAACCATGGATATATTCTTTCATCTTTGGATTCCAGTAATTTGTTTTGTTTCCTATATGAAGGAGACCATCAAACATTTCTTTTAAATTTTTTTCTAACATTTTTATAATATTTATGTAAATAATCAAGCCCTGTTCATACCTGTCGTATGAGTAACTTTAATATAAGAGTTTCTGTTCCTTGCAAGCAAAGATTCCCAAAAACGCTATAACTATAGAATTATTTTGCCTCATCTTCTGAAGCTGCTTCTTTTTTTGCAGGAGCTTTCTTTGCAGGAGCTTTTTTAGTTGTCTCCTTCTTAGGTGCTATCTCTGCATCTATCTTGTCTTCTTCACTGACTTTGCCTGTTACTTTTGGTTTGTTTTCATCAAGCTTTTTTTCTACTTTCATTCCTTCTGGAACTGGAGCAAGAGCTTTGAGTGAGAGACCTATTCTTTTCTTTCTTGGGTCAAAGTTGATAACTTTCGCTTCTACTTCTTCCCCAACTTTCACATGATCTCTGATGTCCTTTACCACTCCGTGAGAAATCTCAGAAAGATGAATAAGTCCTTGAATACCTCCTTCGAGATCCATAAATGCACCAAATGCTGAGATTCTTGAAATCGAAGCTTTGATAGTATCACCTGTTTTCACTTTCTTAGCAAGTATATCCCAAGGGTTGTCTTTGAGTCTTTTTATAGAGAGTGATATCTTTTCACTTTCTAGACCGATAACTTTTACCTTGATCTTCATACCAACCTTTGCAAATTTGCTTGGGTCATTTACATGTCCCCAATCGATTTCAGATACATGAACCAGTCCTTCTAGTCCTTCAAAAGTAACGAAGAGACCATAACTGAGGATACCACTTACTGTTCCTTCTACGATATCTCCTTCTTTCATACTCTTGAGTGCTTTTTCTCTTGATTCTTCCATTGCTGCTTTTTCAGAGAAGATTATTTTCTTTCCTCCTTCATCAACATTTATAACTCTTACTTGGAAAGGTTCACCAATAAGTCCTTCGAGATGTTCAAGTATCTTTGCTGGATCTGCTCCTTCTACCCTTGGGTAATGAAGAGGTGTCAACTGAGAAACTGGGATAAACCCTTTCAGTCCGTCAATATCAACAAGAAGACCTCATTTGTTTGCTTCAATAGGTTTTACCAACATTGTTTCACCAGATTCGTGGCGTTTTCCAAGATCAGTAAGACTCTTGATTTGATTTGCTCTTTTAAGTGAAAGAATGAGGAGTCCTCTTTCTACACTATCTCCAAGAACCATAACATCTATTGGTTGGTCTGGAGCAAGGTCTTCAAAAGTTACAGTATTACCAAGTTCCTTGTTTACCACAAGACCAGTAAATTGGTTATTTACGTTCACAAGAACGTTCTTCTTTTCTATCTTTACGATAATACCTGATATGATTTCCCCATCTTTTGGGTACTGAATTTCAGGAGACTCTTTGTACAGCTTTTCAAATAAAGCCATATCTGTTTGTGTTGTTGCCATAGCGACGTACAAAAGTTAAAAAAATAAAATAGTGAAATCCTTACTCGATGACGCAATCATCTTGGGACATGCCCACAAACGATGTAAACCTGAAGGCTTAATTTCTGGTAAATATCGTTCCGAGAATTTCTCTTTAAAAATTAGGTAGTAAAAATTTGAAATATAAATTTCTACTATGTAATCTTGAAAAAAATGGGGTGCCCGAAGGGTCTCGAACCCTCGACCTCCAGAGTCACAACCTGGCGTTCTAACCAACTGAACTACGGGCACCGTATACTCTACAAAGAAACATAAAACTTGCTCTTCTAGTAAAAAGCTCCCGAAGTATATAAAAATAGCATACCAAGTCAAAACTTTTTTCCTCTATTTTTTGCCTTATCACAGCTTTTGTGCAATACTTATAATACGAACTACTCTCAGTAAAAAAATATGCAAGATATCATCTCAAACTCTGAAATACTCCTTCGTTTACTTCTCTCTGTTCTCTTTGCTTTTGCTATAGGACTAGAAAGAGAATTCAAGCATCAACCAGCAGGACTCAGAACCCATATACTCATAGGAATGGGCTCTTGTATGCTCATGATACTCTCTATTCTCGTCCCTGAAATCTATAACTCCAATATCAACGATCCAGGGAGAATCGCAGCACAGGTCGTTTCAGGAGTAGGGTTTCTCGGAGCTGGAGCTATTATAAAAACATGATTCAATACCAGGGGTCTCACTACTGCGGCAAATATTTGGGCAACAGCTGCTATATGACTTTGTGCTGGAGCATGACTCTATATGCTTGCATTTTCTGGAACGATTCTCATGCTACTCAACCTTATACTGATAACTAAATTCAAGGGCAAGTATATCGTCGCAGGAAGACTCTGTACTATCGATATGCACTTTTCTTCTAAAAAAATAGAGGTAAAGAAACTCTACAAAAACATTAAAAAACTCAATCTCAGAGTTATTTCAAAAAATATCAAAGAAGACAGGGTTCACACTCAGCTCAAAATCATCTCTGAAATAAAGAAAAACGAAGATATATTTCAAATAAAAGAAGATATTCAGAAAATGGCTCATCTCGAAAAAATAACTATTTCTGAAAGTGTGAAGGTGTAGTCTCTATTTCTTCACTTTCTTCAAAAACCTCTCACTTACTTCCTTGTACCTCTTCGCTTGAGAAAGTAAAAACTTCTCATCTCTTGATTTTAACTCATGAACGAGAGAATTCCTGAGTTTGTGGAGTTCCCAAACTTCATTGATATTGAGTATCTCTCTTGGATTTCTTTTGAGAATATCACCGAAATTCCCATCATACCCTAGATTCTTCAAAGTATGATGATATATCTTGTCATACTGGATAATCTGTTCTTTGGCCGTTGTATCCCCTGCACGTTCTATATAACACATGAGTTTCGTGCATGTTTTAGTATCGATGGAACGTCACCAGAAAAGTCTTTTTATGAGTCTGAGAAACATAGTTTTATATATCAAATCCTATAATAAGTGTCGCATCGTACTCTCAGAGCTTTTGGAACTTTGGAATAAGATACTCGTGGACCTTTGTTCCTGGAGAACTCGATATCACTGATGGTCTGTTTATCTCGTGAAACTTCACGGTTGGAAATACTACTTTCTCCCCTGCCTTCATAACAATCGCTTCATCTGGAGTGCGAAATGTACTATCATGCGTCACAGCAAGAAGTACCTGCTTTCTGAGTGATTCATACACTCCATGATTCCTATCCTCTTCATTTTCAAATATATATCTCCTATCAGCATCTGAAAGTACGACTACTTCTTTGATTCATTGAATATTCAGAAGAATCTGTGTTTCTTTTTGTATTGCCTGTTTGGGAGTTTCTTTTTCTCATCCTGATTTTTTTGATTGAGGTATCGTTTTTGAACTTGCCTCTATATCACGACCCGAAACCATATTTGTTATAATTCCATCGATATGTTCCAGATCCTTACGTTCTTCGGTACTCAACTGATGTAGGTAGTTTACTATCTTGTAAACCTTTTCTATATCAGGAATACTACGAGCTTCAAGGTCTCCTACTGCTCCAGCACTACTACGGGCAAAAAGTGTTCCATAGTTGAAAGCATAATGCAGGATATTATTTTTTGAAAATGCTGTATCACGGATGTTTTTATAATGAATCGACATATGAAACTTCGAGAAGAGTCCATTTCTCACTTTTACGATAATCTTTTCATTTGAGATGATGAAGTATGACTTCACCCAAAAGAAATAATACCGACCAAAGATAACCGCTCATCCTCACAAGATCAGAAAAATCTGTGGAAAGAGTCCCCACTCTAGAACATATTTTCCTACAACAAAGACTCAAACACTCCAGGACATGAAACGCGATATGAACTTCATCACCAGTACCAGATAGTGTTGGTGTGTTTTATAGAGGACGTTGTCGGTGTAGTGTGGCATGTAAATAAAGATGGTTAATTTATATGAGTCTATAGATTTTTCCTCAAATATCTAGCACAAGCAATTGAAAGTCCTCTCAAATTCATGCTATAACCTGCATCCCATTTATATTCTGAGACATATGCATGTGGTCAGAAAATACATCTAATTTTCTAAAATCTTCCTTTATTGCTTCTTTATCTGTTATCAATTTTTCTGAAATATTATCTCAAAATCATTCAAGACATTTTTCCCTTGAAAGTACTATTCCTTTTCCTCAGAGACGCTCCTTATGTCATCATCCCAGTATAGATAAAATTGTTACAGGAGTTTCTGCTATCATTCATGAACATACCCAAATAGCTTTTTGTGAATCTCATTCTTGGTGATTTCTTTCCTCTGTTCTTTTCTTATCTGTAATTCAAACAGAAACGTGACATTGAGCTTCTAATAAATTTGAATTACCTGCAGTCATTGTGTATCAGCCAGGGATTCATGTTGCTCACTGATTATCTGTTGGAGGAGTAAGTTTACATTGTGCATTATAAAGAAAAATATCACTCATATAATTATATATAAAAAAGTATTATTTATAATAATAAATAATATTAACATAATGTCAATCATTTT
>JAMOOA010000181.1 GCA_027066255.1 Candidatus Altimarinota bacterium
ATGGATATTTGTATGTATATCCATTTTTTATATGAAACCTTGCACTTTTTATGTATCTATTTATTAAAGGGCAATTTTTCTTTAGATGGGAAATTCTCTGAAGATTTCTGAAATTTACAGGTATAATTAGTTATTCATTGTATCTCATAAACTACTGGTTTTATATCTTGGCATGATTCTTCTTTAATAACTTCCTTGTACGTTATATAGATGATAATATAATATTTGAATTTACATACTTTATCTTTATAGTTTGAGTACTCTTTCTTATCTCCTTCCTCAGCTATAAATACATTGAACAACCTGGGATACTCCTCTGAAAGAAAGTTATTACGAAAACTTCTCAGTAATTCAAACTATAGAAAACTATGACCAAAGACGTGTTTTTGTGAAATATTCTGAAAATTATATCTCTTCCGAAAATTGTATTTTATAGAGTTGTTTTTAGGGTGATTTTCCCCTGGGGATCGATAATCACAGGTCTTCCAAAAGTGAGATATGGAAACTATATGAGATTTGGAAAATGATTTAAAGTAGGAAGACTTTGTCGATTTCAATGAAAGATTCAGATAGGGAAAGACTTTTTTATGAACGAATTTTGAACTATCTCAGCTGGATGCACGAACAATTCGTGAATAATTATAGGAGATAACGTCATGATAGGATCACTCTTGTATATGATTTCATGAGATCATGGCTTCTGAAAAGAATCAAATTTCAATACTTCAAACACAGGGAAGTATGCAGATATACAGATAGGAAATAATGTCTGGATAGGAGCACGTGTCACCATCCTCAAATGAGTCAAGATATGAGACAATGTCGTTCTATGAGCTGGAAGCGTTGTAACAAAGGACATACCCAGCAACTCCCTTGCTGTTGGAAATCCCTGCATGGTTAAAAAAGATATATAACATTGACAATATCCTATTATACATATATTATTAATCATAATATATGACTTATGATGCATTATGATTCTAGAATACTTAGAGGGAGAAAAAATATGAAATGATGTTCGAAATAAGAGAGAATCATCTTATTTTAACGATGCTACAGAAGAGGCAAGGAAGAGAGACAAGAATCACCCTGATAATCTTAGCTCTCGATTTGATATAGTGACCCACCCTGATAATCTCCAAGCATTGGAGAAAGGATTCTCCATCTTTCAGAAATTGGGATGAGAAAGAGATATATTTAAGCCAGGAGGTATCGAAAGATACACGAAAGAGCTCGAAAATAATATTCCAAATTTTCAAGAAATATTCTCTCAAATTTGAAGAAATCTTTCTATTGCAAATAGAGACACAAAGACTCAGGCACTTGTTATCTATGGTGGTCCTATAGAAGAAGTGCAGTGAAGAACTAAGGATGGTGTATATATGATACGAAACTGTAATCCTGAACAAGTTATAGTAAGTGGTGGAGATACAAAAGAGGCGAAAAGAGCAGGTTTTCCAACAGAGGCAGAGTATTTGGTATCGGAAATGGAGAAACAAGGAATCAAAAGAGATATAAAACTAGAGAATCAGGCAGAAGATACAGGAGAAAATGCCAAGCTTATCGAAAAAACGATTAAATGAAAAAAAAGTGTGAACGTGGTAACCACTGACTATGACTCCCTCAGAGTTGCTCTTACAAACCAATGCCAACTTCCATTTGAAGGAACCAAGCGCACTCACGGAGCACCATTTACTTATAATTCTATGAATTTATGGGATAAGAATAACTGGTGGCTTACAGAGAATGGGTGGAGGGCTACAATGTACGCAGTATCGAGACTCGTGAACTATAGAGCGAGGACAGATCCTTTTCTTTAGAGTGTCACTTGAATTATCTCAAAAATACTTAGAATAACTATAATTATTTAAATTTTGAGTATTTTTTTTATGTCTAAAAAACACAAAACAGTTTTGGCTATTGGTCCTCACCCAGATGATATAGAACTCGGATGTTTTGGAACTATGTGTAAATATACACAGGAATGAAGCAATGTACATTTCCTTATTCTTTCAAAAGGAGAAGGGGGAACCGATGAGTGAGATAGGATCGAAGAAGCTAAAAAATCAGCAGCACTCCTTCAGTGTAAACTTCATCTAGAAGATTTGCCAGATAGGTACATGACAGAATGACAAGAAACTATAAGTGTTATTGAAAAGCATATTAAGAAAATTAAACCAGATATTGTATTTATTCCTTCTGGAAACGATGTTCACCAAGATCATAGAGCTATCTACAATGCTTGTCTTGTAGCTGTGAGACTTGTTGATGAAGTATACATATATCAGGCTCCAAGCACAACCATGGGATTTCAACCAACAATGTATTTTGATATCACGGATTTTATAAAGACAAAAACCAAGGCAGTAAGAATTCACTCAACCCAATGAGGGAAGGTATACATGGCAGAAAGGGCTGTAGAATGATTAGCTGAGTATAGAGCTTTTGACATATTTAGAAACGATAGATATATGGAAGCTTTTGAAGTTTTGAGGATTGTAAAATAAGAAAACATATGATTTGCTGAATTCACCAACCTAACTACCTTCCATGGATAGGCTATTTTCATAAGATAGCTCTTTGTGATGTGTTTGTATTTTATGATACAACACAGTACACAAAAGGAGATTATAGAAATAGAAATACTATCAAGTGAGCAAATGGACCTATTCAACTTACGCTTCCTGTAAGCTTTTCACTCTGACAAAAAATTAATGAAGTAGTTTTTGATGTACGTGCTCTCAAAAAGCACCTTCAAACAATTACCCAATCATATACTAAAGCACCATGTTACCCCTTGTATAAAGAAGATTTAGAGAAAATATACTCATACAAGGGAAATAATCTTTCAGATTTTTGTATTAATATGACTCAAGAACTCTGTATATTGATGGGAATACAAACAAAGTTCATTACATTATCACAGGAGGATTTTAAACTTACTACATCTTCATCAAAAGCTCTTGTTGATATCTGTAAGCATGTTTGAGCGAGTACTTATGTTGTAGGGTGAGACGCAGGTTACATGGATAGTTCTTTTTTTAAAGTAAACAATATCAAACTTCTCTCACAAAATTTTAACCATCCAACATACACTCAGCTATGGTGAGGTTTTGAGGCTTATATGAGTATAGTAGATTTATTACTTAATCATGGAAAAAGATCAAAAGATATCATTATGGCATAGCTATTTTCTAAGCTTTTTTATTTCATTTATAAAGAAATAAAAATCTTTTTTGTTGAAGTATGTAAACATTCAAAAATATAGCATCCCGAGAAGAGAGAGATATAACAAGCTTTGTATTCTTCATAATCAGAGAAAAATAGGCACGATAAAAATGTACAGACCACCTCATATTATTCCTAAGAATATTATATTCTTTAAGAGATAAAGTATATCCAGTTGTACTTTAAAATTTTTTCATAAAAATAACTCAGACAATCACCATATAATAACCCAACCAATCCCTGTTGCAAGGGCAGCTCCGTAAACTCAAATCATATTGATAAAAATAAGATTTAAGAAGAAATTGATGACGATAGCTATAAGTATTATTTTCATCCTATCTACCACTTTTCATATTCAAGCAAGGATATTGAAATTTACTTGGAGGAGGAAATTGAAACTAAGTAATAGAATCGAATACTGAAGAATAACCCCAGACTTTATAAATTTTTCTCAAAATAATATATAAGCAATAATTTCAGAGAAAACAAACAAAAGTATGTTAAATGCTATTGCTATCACTAAAAGGTTCTTGTTGAGTATCTCTTTTACGAGTCGTATCTTTGAGTATTCTTTCTTTGAATGCATTTCTGAGAAGATAGGAAAGAGTACTATATATATAGGTCATATAAGCATAAAAGGGATAGATACTATACTGAGATAATTTGTATAGTACCCAGCTTCTTTTGCTCATAATATATATATAATCATCTGCATATCGATTTGTCCTAGTATCGTTCCAGCTTGAATTCACAGGAAAGAGGCAAAAGAATATTTAAAAATGGTTGTGAATAATTTTTTACTCCAAATTATTTTCTCTTTTTGTAAATATATGAGATAGTATTTCTTTATGAAAACATAACCAGCAAATATTATTCATCATGAGAGTCAAAATATCCAAGCAAATGAAAAGCTTCGTAAAGTTGTGATGTCTAGGATAAATAATCAAATGATAAAGATAAGTAGAAATGACATCCTGAGAACAGAAGAAATTTTATTTAAAAAAGTGTCTTGAACAGCGATAAAAAAGGTGGCTATAATTTGAAAGAAATTTATTCATATAAAGAAGAGAGAGAATACCTCAAGTATATCAGATGCTGCAGAGTGTTTAAAGTACTTTTCTGCTATAAAATCGGATCAAAAAAAGAAAAAGAGAGCTATAGAAACACCTGTTATCATTTGAACTAAAAGTGAATATACAAGGATAGACTTTACTTTATCGTACCTCTTTTTTGTAACATATTTTGGGATAAAGTGATTTAAACTTTCTGTTATACCTAGATCATTATAAGCTCACAGAAGAGTGACCAAGCTTATGACTCCATAAAGTATTCATACTTCCTCTACACTGAGCTCGTTAGATATAAGTATCTTTATTGCGTATCAGATAGGAGCAAGAACAAAGGAAAAGAGATAGAGCCAAAAACCTTTTTTCAAGAACTTTTCAGAAAGGGAAGAATGCTGTTCAATCATATATGAAAAGAGTATGTTTATTAATCTCTTCTAGTATAGACATAAAAAACATTTCTCAAAATAAGAGAAATGTTTTTTATGTTAGCATATACTATTTTATACTTTTCGCTATGAGTTCAGCAATTCATGGAGTAAAAGGATCAGGTATTATTTTGTCTACCATAGGATGCTCTACACTCTTAGCGAGAGCTATAGCAGCAGATATTTTCATATCATCAGTAATCTGGGTAACTCTATTTCTAAGTGCTCCTTTAAATATTCCAGGAAACACCAAAACATTATTAATCTGGTTAGGATAGTCGCTTCTACCAGTCGCTACAATTTTTGCTCCAGCCTCATGTGCGAGCTCTGGCATGATCTCAGGAGTAGGGTTTGCCATTGCAAAGATAACAGCATCAGAGTTCATAGTTTGTATCATATCCTGAGTGAGAACCCCAGGAACAGAAACTCCGATAAATACATCCGTTCAGACAACAGCTTCTTTTAGGCCTCATCTAATACATCATTTTCCATTTGGATCAAGGATACAGGCCGTATTAGTTATGTTTGTGAGCATTTCTTTTGTAGGATTCAGTCTTTCTCTTCCCGCATAAATAGTTCATGAGCTATCTACTACCACGATATGCTTTATTCCGTATTTTAGTAAGAGATTAGTAATAGCTACCCCTGCTGCTCACACACCATTTATCACTACTTTTATGTTTTCTTTTTTCTTATTAACAATTTTCAGAGCGTTTATAAGACCAGCAAGACAAACGATGGCTGTACCATGTTGGTCATCATGAAATACAGGAATATTGAGGTCTTCTTTGAGTCTTTTTTCTATCTCAAAACAACGAGGGGCAGAGATGTCTTCGAGGTTGATTCCTCCAAAAGTAGGAGCAACTTGTTTTACAAACGTAATAATCTCTTCAGTATCTTGAGTCTTTATAACAAGAGGAAAAGCATTGACTCATCAAAACTTCTTGAAGAGTGCGCACTTTCATTCCATAACAGGAAGAGCAGCTTCTGGGCCTATATTTCAAAGTCAGAGTACAGCAGATCCATCAGATATAACAGCCACGGTATTACCCTTGATTGTATAATCATATGCCTTGCTTATATCTCTTGATATCTCTAAGCATGGTTCAG
>JAMOOA010000182.1 GCA_027066255.1 Candidatus Altimarinota bacterium
GCCTGATTGATTTCATGTTGTGATCTTTCCTCCTTTTTTCCTTCTTTTTCTTCAGTGATAATCTTTGAAGGATTTTTCTCATCAGGAGGCAGAGTTTCTTCTTTTTTTTGAAAATCTTCAAAAAGAGAGTTCATGATTTCTTTTTGAAAGAAATACACTCATGAACAAATTAAGAGAATAAAAACAGATATGACGATTATTTTCTTCATTGTGAGTAGTAAATATATGTGTACTTTTATTAAAATATAATTACATTATGACACAATTCAAAGTTATTTACTTATAAAGCCCTAGACGTTGTTACAAAAGATAGCCACAAATACTCTTTCTCAAGTTTTCTCCAAATTTGGGACAGCTCTTGTTTCTATATTTTTGATAGGGATACTCACCAAGTACCTTCCTTTAGAAATGTATGGAGTCTACAATAAAGTATATATATACTTATGAATGTTTGCGTTTCTTGCGGACTTAGGTCTGTATACAATAGCAATACGAGAAATAACTGAAAATAAATCTGAGACAAGAAAGATAGTTGGAAATATATTATCGCTTCGAGTACTTCTCGGTATAGGGATATTTTTTCTTTCTCTCTTTATTGCCCTTTTCATTCCTGGGTATGACTCGTATCTGGTTCTCTGAGGGATCGCTATCATATCTATTTTTACGATTGTAAGTTTGATAAACTCCTCTATATTGTCTCTCATGCAAGCGTATATGAAAATAGAGTTCTCTTTTGTATCAGTTATATTAGGAAAAATATTAAACATATTACTAGTAAGCATTATTGTATTCTTATTGTTCCCATGAGAACTAGGGGGAGATTTTGAGTCTCCTTTACTGTACATATTTGGAGCTGGACTCTTATGAATCACCCTGACAACTATCATGAACTATTGGTATGCATCAAAAAGTATTGTATCAATAAAATTTGTTATAGACAGAGAGTACATGAAGAATATATTTCGCATTTCCCTTCCATATGGGCTAGCTCTTTTTTTAGGGGTTGTATACTTTAAAGTAGATGTAATATTATTGTCTATTCTTGAGCCAGAAAAACTTGCAGATGTATCGATAGCACTATATTCACTTCCTATGAAGATAGTCGAAGTTCTTATGGTTCTTGGATGATTTTACTTAAACTCTATACTCCCATCCCTTATAGAAAGCTTCAAGAAAAAAGATACAAAGAAAATACAGAAACTTATTGATATATCATTTAAGATACTTATTTCTGTTGGAGTAGGTGTCTTTGTCTTTGGAACTCTTCTGCGTGAACATGTTATCCGTATCATTGCAAACACGGAGTACCTTTCTTCAACCCAGCATCTGTATAGTTCGGGAGATGTCTTTTGAATAGTCCTAGCAGTTCTTCTTTTTCACTTTGTTTCTCTTGTATTCATCTACATACTCATAGCAGTAAGGCAGCAGTGAAAACTCTTAAAGATCAATCTTATAGTGACAGTTTTTAATATTATTTGAAATATGATTATTATCCCTTACTACTCATTCTTGGGTGCTGGTGTAGTAACAGTCTTGAGTCAGATACTTTTGGTGATGCTATGATACATAGTAACGCGTCCTATATTTCAAATACATCTGGATTTTAAATTTTTAGTGTGAGTAGTGTTCCTTGCAGTATGATTTTTTATAATAGGAAAATACCTTTTAGAGAACTATCAACTTGGACTTATTGCTGATGTGCTTGTTTATGGTTGATTTTTGGCAGCCCTATATGCAGGAATTCTTTTTTTCTTTCTAAAAAGAGAATTTAGTCACCGTTAAAAACTATCTCTTTTGTATGATACTATTTATAGTGTTAACCTCTATAATACTACTATAGTCACGGTATGATATTGTCATCTCGAGTATTTTTAGGGAAGGGTCACTACATCCTGCGATAGAAATATTATCTCCCTTCATAGTAAGAGTAACTGTTCCAGAAATATTTTCTACGGTGCTTCTATCGAGGTTGAGACATCTTAAATCTTTAATTTCTTCTCACTTTTTAGCGATAAGAGAAGTAGGAGAATATATTCCTGAAGTAGTTCCACTATACTGCGTTAACAGGGTTCAGCTAGATGTATTTGAGATTTCTACAGTCCATTGGGAAGGAATATCGAGATTTATTCCAATTCATTTTCCTTGAAATGCATAATTTCTGACAGTTTGTATGTGTCATATGATAACATTTACAAGTATTTCATGTTTTTGCCTTTCAGAAACCCTAGAGAAATCAAAAGTGTTTACCGAAAGAAAGATTATTCATAACACGGTTATTACAATAATCATTTCTATAAGGGTGAAACCACTTCAATATTTTCCTCAAACTTTCATATAAAAAATTTTGTAAAGTAACTATTTATTGCTATACTCTGTATAAAGTGTACCAAAAAAAGGTATCGAAACAATATATTTTTTAATATCTTTCTTTTATGAAAAAGATTCTGAATATAGCAATAATTATTGCATTTATTTTGCCTATATTTTCCACTCAAGCACTAGCACTTGATATAACTGAAGCTCCAACTCTCAAATCAAATTCCACAACAAGTATCACTTTAGAGTGGACTGAAGTGGAGGGAGCTCTAGGGTATTTTGTATACTACGATACTACCTCAGGAGAGGAATCATGATACAATGAGGAAATATCTGAACTTGTAGAAACAAGAGAGTATACAATAGAGAATCTTGAGCCAGCAACAGACTATTACATAGCAATCACTGCTGTTGACCTTAATGCTGAGGAATCATTTTTTTCTCCTGAAGCACACTTTTCCACAGCTGGAGACCAAGTCGAAGAGTTTGCGTTAGAATGAGTAGAAGCAACAGGAAAAAAAGAGCTTACATTACTATTTAATGCAAATCTTTTAGATACAGCAGATACAGAAAGAGATTTTGTTATAATTAATACTATCACTGAAGAAGAAGTATTTGTGACATCCACAGAATTTGAACAAAAAAATGCGAATCAACTCGTACTTATTCTTGATAGAGACCTTATTCTTGGGGATAAATATGATTTTACTATTATTTCTATCTTGGATGAAAACAGTAGAAATATAGAATCGTGAATAGATGCTCTCACTAGTTTTGAAGTTCCTGCAGTTTTTCCAGAAAAACAAGAAGAATTAGAGGATGTAAGTGTTGTTACAGAAGAATCAGAAGATAAAATTGTGGATAATCTTAATTCAGCAGGTACTGAAGAGGAATCAAGAAATCAAGAAATCAAAGAATCTACAAAGGACTCTGGTGTATCGTGAAAAATACTCTCAAAAGAAGAAATTATCAAAAGTACTTCGCAGACAGCAGATTCAAGTGATAATCTTCCTCAAACAGGGCCAGAACATATACTCCTTGTGATCCTAGCTTTACTTTTAGGAACTATATCCTTTTACTTCTTTTCAAGAAAGAAGCAATCATAGATCACTGATGTAAAAAAAGAATAACAGTATGTTATTCTTTTTTTAGATTTTATATTTCTACCTTCTTTTTTAAAGGAAATATGATTCATATTATAGAGTAGTTTTTTATTCGTAATAGAGAATTGTATTTTTTTACCATAGATTTGTAGAGGGCTATCATTTCTCAGAGTCAGGCACTTTTTTTGATAACTATATCACGCATGTAGATAAAGTTTCCATTCCTGATAAGTTTGGGGTGTTTATTGCAAACCCTGAATATAAAATTTATTTCATGATGTATGAGAGACTCTGTCCCCAAAATATTATGAAGAGTTTTCGACCTCTCTAAAAGGGAGAACTCTACTTTTTTAAGTCGAAGAGCTTCTTTGTAGATATCTTCATGTTTGGATAGAAACTCTTTTGAGACTTCATATATACCAGGAATTGTGTCAGTTCTTGAGCGAAACATGGATATGATATTTCATTCAAGTCTTTCAAGCTTTTTCCCAAAAAAATAGAGAAAGACAACAAGTGTGCAGAGAGTAAGAAAGAGTAAACTCAATATAATAATAAGGGGATTCATAATATTTTTGATTATACCTCTTTATGTTACCATAATGCGGTCAAAAGGTCAAAAATATCTTTGACTCTCGTTTTTTAAATCATATAATACTCTTGACAAGTGTTACAAGAACTTTATTTGTAGCATTTTTATTTTGTCTAACAGCCTTATATGATAGGATTTATAAAAGATTCGATAAGAGAATTTAAACATGTGGTATGGCCAACAAAGAAGGAAACAACCACGTTTTTCTTTATGGTGGTAACGGTTCTTATACTTTTCGGAGTGTATTTATTCTTATTCAGCAATTTATTCTCAGAGTTTATTTTTACTCTCAAAAACTTAGTTTCATAACACATAAACACATATGACAGAAAGAGCATCAGATTGGTACGTTATCCAGGTAATATCTGGTACAGAGGAAAATGTAAAGCAATCACTTTTCCAGAGAAGAGAGAGTTTTGGTCTTGAGAGTTACATTCTTGATGTATTTGTTCCAACACATGATGTTGTGTCTGTGAGGGCAGGAGGAACAAAGGTAAAAAAGAAAAAGAATATTCTCCCAGGGTATATTCTTGTAGAAATGGTAGTAACTAATGAGAGTTGGTATATCGTAAGAAATACACCAAATGTTACAGGATTTCTTGGAGCAGGGAATGTTCCAGTACCAGTATCAGCTGCAGAGCTTGATAAACTCAAAGGAACTATAGATGATAAGGAAGAAACGTTTACAACTAAGTTTATGGTTGGAGATAGAGCTGTTATAACGAAGGGGCCTTTTGAGGGGAACGAAGGAAGTGTCATTGAAATAAATGAAAAGAAAGGACTTCTCAAAGTAAATATCAATCTCCTCTGAAGAGATACTCCTATAGAACTCGATTTTTCTCAGGTGAGTACCAAGTAACTATTTCTTTTAAAAAATATGAGAAAAATAGTATTTATTCTTTTTATAGGGACTTTTCTCTTTACTCTGAACTTAGCGTTTTATGTTTTGAGTGAGGACTATAGGTTCTTTATCAAGAAGATAAAATACTCAGATACTATTGTGTATGATAGCACGACAGCTATTGATGATAGCGATACAGAAATACTGGAAATATCTGATACACCAGGGAATGTACCTATACAAAAGGAAGAGGAAGTAGTTCAAGGAGATAGCGAAAAATTGGAAGTACAAAATTTTACATTTCTAGAAGAATTGAAGAAATGAAAGCAAGAAGAGGTAAGGGAACTTGTTTTAAGTAAAGTAGAGAAGGATTTTTTGAAGCTTTTTCAGAAATATGAACTTCAAAAACTCACAAAACATGCAAGCTTGTTTGATATAACTAGAGAGTATCCAGATAATTATTTTGAGTACTATAGTAAAGACATAGCTCTCTATATATTTGCAACAAAGAGTTATAGTGATGTATACGATATATTTGAGGTATTATCAGAAGAATTGCCCTATAACATCAAGGAGGTAAACAACTTTGGACAAGCGTCTTTTTATCTGAATCTCAAGGAAGTCTATACAGATGACTTTGTGAGATTGATCTTCCAATATGAAAACAGAGCTTTTTGATTGAAAATACGTAAAGATGTGTATAATGAAGTGAAGCAGATTCTTGACCCCTTGAAATCTCAAGGATAATTTATACTTATTAATAATTAATTTTTATGGCAGATAATGTGATTTACCTCACCAAGGAGGGATTTAAGAAACTTCAAGAAGAGCTGAAAAATCTCAAAGAAGTA
>JAMOOA010000183.1 GCA_027066255.1 Candidatus Altimarinota bacterium
TAATAGCATCTAGAGTCCCTGCAACGATGATGTGGAGTTTTGATTCTTGTTCTTGAGTGAAACTTGGGTCAAATACATGACTCCCATCTTGCATTCTTGCAATCTTGATTCCTGAAACTGGTCCATCAAATGGTGCTCCAGCAATGAGGAGAGCGAGTGAAGCAGAAGTAATCCCCCAACTCCCTTGTTCTGATGCTCCGTCACTCGAGAGAACAGTCGCGATGATTTGAGTATCGTTAACAATTCCTTTTGGAAACATTGGGCGAATTGGTCTATCAATCATCCTCGAAGTAAGAGTTGCTGCATCTGTTGGTCTTGCCTCTCTTTTCATAAATCTGTTTCCTCCTATCTTTCCTGTTGCGTAGTATTTTTCTACATAATCTACAACAAGTGGAAAGAAACTTGCCTGCTTATTCAAGCCTACTTCTTTGAAACCGGCTGTAGTAAAAAGGACGTTCCCATTTATGTCACTCATGGTAACAGCTCCACTTGCAAAAAGTCCTATTTTTCCTGTCTCGAAACTCAACTCCTTGCCCGCTATAGTAAATGTCTTTTTGAGTGGCTGTATACTTGAGATCGTCTGATCTGATATATCTATCATATGTAAAAGTAAATATATAAAAGTTGATTTGAAGAAGATTTTTTACTCAAGGAGAACCAAGAAAAAATTCTTGAATCTAGTTTGAATCCAAAAACTCCTTTTTCATCAAAAAGGAGTATAGAGAAAAAACTGTTTTTTTCAAGTCCTTAGTATGGTGTAATTAGACCTCCTTCAACAACAGGAGTGACTCCTCCATTTTTTCATAGAATGAGGCCTTGTGTTTCATCTACGGCTAATTCTAAAGATGTAATATCTACTGTTAAAGTATTACTAAGTGTTATCCTCATACCATCTGATGAAATCATCATGATAGTCGTTCCAGAAGTAACTCCTGTTCCCGTAACTACATCTTGAGTATAGAACTTTGCAGTATCCTCTGGAAGACTGAGAGTGAATTTTTTCGTTCATGCCTTCCCTATTCATAATATAGGTTTTTGAATTCTAGGAGAGTATATTCAAACAACTCTTGCTATATCCTGATTGTTTCACACAATAATCGAAGATAGTTCATACTTTCAAGTGTTCTTTGTAGTTACTCCAATCTTATAAATATCTCCTCGAGGGTCTTCAAAATCTGGTGCAATAATTTTAAGAACTGAAGGAAGTATGTCTCCAGCTTTATAGTTTATGCCTATGATAGCTCCTGTTCATCATATCGAGGCTCCTCAAACTTCCTGTCATCATGAAGTAAATGCAAGAAGTGTAATTCCACTTATAGTTTCACTTTCAACTATAGTAATTATCTTCCCTATATCTTCTATACGAACGGTATTTTTCGCTGACTCTATATATCCTGCCATACCAAGAAAACCTAATGTTGTTAATATTGAAAGTATAGTAATAGAGATAATCATCTCTACCAAGGTAAATCACTTATGCATAAATAAATAAACTTAAGTACTATGAAATATTTTATTTTGTCTCAAGTATTTTTTTCTTCATCTTCTTTAACATAAATCTTCCTTTTCAAAACGACTTCTTTTTTGTTTTTCAAAACTTAATATTCCCTTGCTCTGAAAGGAGTATTGCAACACTTCTTGTTGCTGGTATATGAGCTAAGACAATATTGATAATAACCATTATAGGAACACATAGAAGCATCCCAACAACCCCCCATATTTTTGCCCAAAATAAAAGAGAAAGGAGTATAACAAGTGGGCTCAGGTTGAGTTTGTTTCCCATTAAACGAGGTTCTATAAAGTTTCACATTAGAAGTTGTACGGAAGCGAGCGCAATCAAAAGGAAGAGAAAAACAGACGCTGACTCAAACTGAACCAGCGAGAAAAATACTGGAAATGAAACAGCAATCATAGATCCGACTGTTGGTATATAATTCAAAAGAAATATAAGAAATGCCCAAAAAAGTGCAAAATCAATTCCAAAAAACAGAAGTATAAGATAACTCACAAATCCTGTTATAAGACTTACTCCTGTTTTAATAACAAAGTATGTTTTTATGTCTTTCCCTATTTGATCTAGAATACTAAAAATACTTTTATCCTCACTCACGAGTTTAATTTTCTTAGCAAGAAAACGTGATTCAAGAAGAATAAAGATGGTAAAGAAAAATATCGCTCCCGTACTTTTCACAATAGTTGTTACACCAAAGACAACCGATGATATGAGTTGAGGAATATTAATTTTCGAAGTAACTTCATCAAGAATAAGTGATTTATCTATAGAAAAGTACTCTCCCACACGTACCATTACATTAATAAGTTTCTCTTGATATTCGGGAGCCTGTTTGATGATATCTTGTATATTTGAATTGATAATTTGAGAAAATACCCAGATAATAAACCCATAGATAAAAAGAGAGGCAAGAAATGATAAAAGTGGAAATAGCCCTTTCCTTATAAAGAAATTTGAAAGCGATACTATTGCAAAAGAAAGGAACAAAGCAATGATAAATGGTATAAAGATAGGAGCCCCAACCTGAAGAATGTAAAAACCTACTACCATAGTAAGCATAACCACACTTATGGTAATAACATTGTTATTTTTTTTCATAAGGAGTTTCATAAAAAATAATGTCTATATAATAAATTTTTTCAAGAAAAAATCAACCTTACCTAATCTCCCAAAGATTTCCTTTTGAATATATCTTTCTTGCATTAGGAGATGTAATAGCAGGGAAAACAATATCACATTGTCGTACATCAGCGAGAAAATCTAGGAAATTATTACATGGGCAAGAGTTACAGCTTGCGTTTCAAAATATAGCTGAACCGTTTGGGGAATACAAACAAGTGGTTTTTTTAGGAACAATAGGAAGACATATCCCTCGGATTGGGCAAAGATTCTGATCCTGAGTATTACATGTATACCCAGCTGGACAAGAACAATTTTGTCCGCAACCTATTTCTACTATAGGGCATCCATTATTTATTTCCGGGCCAGGAATAATTGAACACGCGTCATTACAATCAGTAACACCGTCTCCGTCAGTATCCATTTTACAAGAATCACCATCCAAAACCTTTATAAGAACAGTTGCTGAGCCTGTGAGTCACTTACTATCTACGACGTCTAAGCGTGTTTGAAAAACATCTTCTTTTGTGTAAAGATGATCAATAGTAAGTCCATATCCTCCTGCTGCATCTCCAAAATCCCAAGTATATCTAAATGGTGGAGTTCACCCGAAGGTCACTGCTTGAAAATCTACAAGAAGGTTTTTGTTCCCGATAATTGGATCTGCGAGTATATCTACGTTGAGAGAAATTATTTTTGAGGTACCTATTCCAACTATAATAGTAGAATAGACTTCTGCTGTATTTCCGCACTTATCCCTTACTGTCAGATATACCCTCCACTCTCCTTCAGAAGGAAGAAGAATATTATCAAGAAACTCTCCGTACTTGAAAAACTCATCTCCATTAGTAAGATTATAAAACCTCCATATATACCCTGTTGGGTTTTCTATTCACTCTTCACAAAACCCCTCAACATCAGGGGTGAAATCATAGGTATCTACTGGGTCATCAAGGTTAGATACTTTACAGTTTGTATCTCCTTGTTGACATGTCTTTTCCCATATATCAATAGCGAGAGCGAGTTCATTATCGACTATTTCTGTACAACTATTAGATTTGAGTGCTATATAAGCAATCCTCAAAAACTCTTCCTTTGTGACACTCTTTTTAGGTCTCAGCTTCCCGTCTATCTTATCGAGCATTGTATACACTATTTTGTTTCCTTGCGCGTCGTACTCTACAAGTGTGAAATCTAAAGCTTTCTTAAAATACCCGTAAAATGTATAGGGAGTCCCATCTGAATTTGTTGATGCAACATCTTCTGATAATCTTCATGATTCTCGTCCAGCAACTATATCTTGAATTATAGATTGATTATTTTCTATCGTCCAAATACCTGAATTTCTGAGAAGTACGGCTATCGCTTCTTCAAGAGTAATGTTATTATTTGTACAGAAAGGACGCTCGTTCTCCTTTTGTGTTCCATCTTCACAAGCAAACCCTGCGTCATATCAGCGAACATAGTTATTTGCGTCAGCATCTGCCACACAATAAAAATACTTATTGCTGCTATCTATGTCGAAATACACGTCTTCTCACAAGTATTTTTCGATAAACTGAAACTCTGTATGGGGTTGAATACACCTCTTGCAAATAACCTCCATAGATATACCCACAAATTCGTCACGTTGCAAGAGTCTATATGGACTAAACTTTCCTTCATTATCAGGAAATATCATTCCCCTATCATAAAAGAGTTGTAATTCATCACGGTATTTATAGTCAGCACTTATATCTGAAAAGACATTTTCCACTAATATCTGTCCAGCATGAACTGATCAGAGGGAGAGAAAGAACGTAATGAGGATAAGAAGAAATTTTTTCACAGATTCTCTGAGCTAAAGATGTAAAAAACTATGAAACAGTAGCATACATAACAATTCCAGCTGCAACAGAAACATTGAGAGACTCTTTGTTTCCTAACATAGGTATCATAATTATTTCATCCGATAAATCCAGTATTTCTTGACTGACTCCATTGATTTCATTTCACACTACTAAACATATGTTTTCTTCTGTATTTCAAAAAAGTTCTTTGTAGTTTTTACTGACATCTGTAAGCTCGATACTATATATCTTATAACTCTCTTTTTTCAGTTTTCTTAAAATATTTAAAGGCTCTTTATAGTACTCCCAATCTATGTAGTTTTGTGAATAAAGAGCTGTTTTTGATATCTCATTTCTTGGAGGGTGTGGACTATATCCTGTCAAAATAATCTTCTCAAACCCCGCTCCATCACAATTACGAAATATAGCTCCAACGTTTTGCATACTACGAATAGAGTCAAGAAGAATAATTTTCATATGTTATTTCTAGAAAATACAAAACCTCAACTATACTGTTGAGGTTTTGTTGTAAGTCAATGTTATCTATAGAGTTCTACAAGCGTATCTATAAGGTGAATCATTTCTTCTCTTGAAACTCCACCTTCTGGTGAAAATATAGTTCCATCGTCTATGGGTGAAAATAATCCAAGAGTCTGTCATGTAATGATATATGGGATATGCCAAGAAGTTTCTATATCTGTGTATCACAGTGTATCAGGGAGATTTACCTGAATCATAGCCATTCTCATAAGAATTTTTGTTGCTTCAGCCTTTGAAATAATATCATTTGGCCTGAATACTGGATATGAGCTCTTTGTATATTTCGCAAAAAATGCTTTTCTTGTTTTCTCTCCCCAGAATCATGCCCCTGCATCGTATATAGATGTAACAACTCCTTGATCTATTTGAAAAGCATATATCACATCCACAAAATCTTGTGTAAAATATCCATCTACATCTCCTTGATACATTCCAAGTCATTTAAATGTGTGTTTAAGTTCCTCTATAGACTCTGGATTGTATTGTCTTCAGAGATTTTTATCTATGAGTTCTTTATTTATGTGAAGAATATCTCCAGAGATAATCCCCAATTCTTGAGATTTTGCAATAACTTTTGCCTGCCAGAGAGAAAGGTCAACGTCTGTATAGGTTAAATCT